>JAEDOI010000010.1 GCA_016302065.1 Bacilli bacterium
AGTTCTTGCAATATCAAAAGATGGAACATCTGTTGAATCTGCAAAACATGGTGATTCTGTTGATATTTTAGTAAAACCAGTAACAGGTCTTACAGTTTCTAAAGGACAACTTTTATTTAGAGCTGATACAAAGGAAAGCGGTACATCTTTTTATACAAGAATCACAAACAAAAGTGAAATATCATATTCGAACGGAGTTAGCGAAGTATTTGATTTCTATGTTGACGGAATGTTCGTTAGTACTGTAACTGTTAATTTTCAAGAACAAATCAATTCAGGAAGTACTGGAAGTGCTGATGTTGCTTTTGCAACAAAGATTCCATTTGTTAAATTTAAATTTTCTCTTAAGACAGGTGATGCAGAAATATTTACTGGATCGATTTGGAAATTAAATTAATTTGAAAATAAATCTTTTAATAAAGTTTTAACTGTCAAAATAATAATATAAATAAAGCTTTTTAAGATAAAATTGATACAATCCTTCTTAAGTAGACAAAAAAAGTAAAACAAAGATAATCCCAATATAGGGATTGGAAAAGTGACTACTTAAGGAGGATTTTTTATTGGAAGAAAAGCAAAATTTAGTAATGAGGTTAAGATAGATGCATGCATAAGATATCTTAGTGGCAGAAGTGGAGTTTCGGAATTAAAAAATGAAATTGGATGCGATGAAATAAGTTTAAGAGAATAGATTGCATGTTATAAAAATAATGGCCAAATATATTTAATGAAAAGTAATATAATCAAACGTACACAGAAGAATTTAAATATTAAATAATATGTGAATGCAAAAGAGAATTAACACGAACTGTAGTAGTAAGATGTAATATTTCTAGTTCAGTATTAAGAAATCGATAATAAAGTATAATTAAGGAGAATTAAAGGGACTAAAATATTTTAGTAAATTATCCAAAAACTTTGTTTAAGCAATAACAAATGAATTCATTCAGCTTTAAAGATGAAAGAAGATAATTTATATGTAATATTTTAAGAAAGGTTATCTTCTGCTGTATATAATATTGATAAATTCCCAATTGTGGAAAATTCAAATACCATTGGCAAAGGATAACAACCTAGCAAAGCAATAATTTCCAAAGATTTATAATAAGGTGTTTTTCTAGATAATTATATTGAAGAAATGTCGGTTAACCGATATAATATAGGTATGACATTTTTAGATTTACTTTCGGAAAAGAAAACCACTGTTTATTCATTATCAATTCATAGTGGAATTCCTAGAACAACTTTAACAGATATTGCTTCTGGTAAAGCTGATATTTTAGAATGTTCTGGAAAAACTTTATTAGCTATTTCTAAAAGCTTAAATGTTTCTATAGAAGACTTACTTTCTCTAGAAAGAGAAGAAGCTAAAACTTTATTACCGGGTTTCCTTCTTGATTCAATTAATGAATATCGTAAAGCAATTAGAAAAGATAGCACTCTTATTGATTGTTACAGCGATCAATTAAATAGCTCTATTAATGTTGCAGAAGTAGAGAATCTTATTTCAAAGGAACAAGCAAATAGATTGCGATTAAGATATTTTGGGAGGTGTTATTGATGTTAGATTTTACAAATTTACCAACTAAGAAAAAAGCTTATGGAGGCGCTAATGGTAGCAAACTTTCTGTTATTTATAATGATGAATTATATATGTTAAAGCTACCTATGCATGTTTTGAAAAATCCAAATCTTTCTTATACAAATAGTTGCACATCAGAGTACCTTGGATGTCATATTTTTAATATGCTAGGAATAAAAGCACAAGAAACATTATTGGGAACATATAAGTATCACGATAAGGTTAAAACGGTTGTTGCTTGCAAAGATTTTACATCTCCAGGCGTCGTAATTTTAGATTTTGCTTCAATAAAAAACCAAATCATTGATTCCGCTTCTAATGGCTATGGCACTGAATTATCAGACATTATAGATACGATAAATAAACAAACAGTAGTAGATAGTGAAGAACTAAAAGAACATTTTTGGAATATGTTTGTAGTTGATGCTTTTATTGGTAACTGGGATCGACATAACGGTAACTGGGGGTTTTTATATAATCAAGAGACAGATAAATTAGAAATTGCTCCTATATTTGATTGTGGATCCGCGCTTTTCCCACAAATAGATGATGAATTAATTAAAAAAGTAATTTCATCTAAGGCAGAAATGAACGCTCGTGTTTATGATATTCCAACTTCTGCAATATTGATTGATGGTAAAAGAGCGAACTATCATAAGGTGATAACTTCTTTAGAATATAAAGATTGTAACAATGCAATAAAAAGAATAGTGCCAAAAATACAACTAGATGATATAAACAAATTAATCGATAATGTTGAAGAATTAAGTCAACTTAAAAAAGAATTTCTTAAAAAAATATTAAAATTAAGAAAAGAATTAATATTAGATGCTGCATTTAAGAAGTTATAAACATTGCAAAACTATGCATTAGGTCGATCGCTTAAGGACACATTGAATGCATAGATTTTATCAAGAAAAATAATTGTTTCAAGCATTTTTGCAATTGTCAATAATTTTGTGTAGTTTTAGGAGTACGGACAAAAAATTGGACTAAAATAGAAAGGAAAGGCATGAACAAATTAACTCAAAAAGAAAAAATGCATTAAATCTTTTAGACCAATATGATAGTCAATTACCTAAAACATCATTTGAATTAGGAATTAGCAAACACACTAAGATCGTGGTGAGACAAAAGAAAGAAAAATAAACCTCTTTTGAAAGGAAGAGAATCCTATTAATTTCAAGATTTAAATGTCCGCATCCCCGTTAGTCTACCTAAAATTGTTAATAACAAAAGTGAATAATAAATATTAATATAAATAGACACTTTATTTATTTTATGTTGTTCAATATATCACTTAACTTTTTTAATATATTTTAGTTAAGTAAAGGAGAACAACATGGAAAATTTAGATAAAGTATATGCCAATAAAATTGCTGAAGAATACGCAATTAAAAAAGAATCAAATGTAATTAGACTTAAGAAATTAGATCAAAAGGTTAAAAGGTTGCCATTAATATTAAGCTTATCAATAGGAACAGTGTTTGCCTTAATATTTGGCTTAGGATTTAGTATGATTTTAACAGACTTTGGTTTTAATAATAATTTAGATTATATTATTGGAATAATTTTAGGAGTAGTAGGAATTATAATGTGTATCGCTAATTATTTTATTTATAAAGTGATTTTAAATAAAAGAAAAGCAAAATATGCCTTTGATATTATTGAACTT
Organism: Bacilli bacterium; assembly: GCA_016302065.1. Lineage (GTDB taxonomy): Bacteria > Bacillota_I > Bacilli_A > RFN20 > CAG-826 > Onthovivens. The sequence goes on from JAEDOI010000010.1 coordinate 3,258, forward strand.
GCTAATAAAATAAGTGAAAATAATTAATATATGGATAAAAAAGAGAGCAAATATTTTCAAACTGCAATAAAATTGGAAGAAGCTTTAATAAACTTATTAAATATTAAAGATTTTGAATATATTACAGTTAAAGATATATGCTTAAAGGCAAAAGTAAATAGATCTACTTTTTATCTTCATTATTTAAATGTTAATGATTTATTAGAAGATATTGTCTTTAATTTAAATAAATCATTTATTTCTTTTATGGGTAAAGATAAAAAGGTAGTAATTAATAATAATTTAGAAGATTTATATTTAATAAGTGATCAATATCTTTTACCATATCTATTATTTATAAAAGAAAATAAGAATGTTTATAAAGCTTTAAAAAGTAATCCACATCTTTTTAAAGCCGATAAACAATATGAAGAAATGTTTAATAATTTATTTTCTCCAATAATGACACAATTTGGATTAGATATAAAGTTTCATAAATATTTGATGGATTTCTTTGTTAATGGAATTTCTGCTATAGTTTTTGATTGGGTCAATGATGATTGTAAATATGAGATTGAAGAGATAGCAGAATTGATTAAAGGCTTAATTGTAAAATATGAAGGAAAAAATAAATAATTTTATTAAAACTATATTTAATAAAAAAGAGCTAATTGTTTCAATTAGTTCTTTATTTATTTCATTTTTATATACGATTTATAATATGATTATTGGTATTATAAATTATTCAATATTTAATGGAATAATAAGTATATATTATTTATTATTAACTATTTGTAATAGTATTTTAATTTATAGAATATATAGAACTAAAAAAAGTGAAAAACCATATAAAATAACGTATATTTTTATTTATATTATATTATTTTTATTAACAATTTCTTTTATAGGTCCTGCTATTTTATTACTTCTTAATGATAATATTTTCTTTCTAGATACAATTTATTCAATTGTTTGTGCTTTGTTTACGACAATTAGTATGACTTTCTCAATAATTAATTATGTTAAAGCTAGAAAAGAAGATAACGAAAATATTAAATTGTTGAGATTATGTAACTTAATATCTTCTTTATTATCAATTATTATTTTACAAAATATATTAATTTTATCTAATGGTGAACTAGATAACGACATGTTCATTTTATCTATTTTTACAACTTGTTTTATTATATTATTTATTATTATTTTAATTATTATTAAATTTATTTTTTATATTAAAAAGAATAGATAAGTAAATAAACATTTAACACTAATAATAAATGTAATTTCTAATTATATTTAGTATAATTTTTTATATGACAGGATGGTTAGTAGTAAATTCATTTATTAATAGCTCTAAATTTCAAAAACTATATGAAATGTTAGTTAATTCTTTTTCAAAGAAAGGAATTAACTTAGAAATTAAAAGAGCTAATGAAATTTCTTTAAAGGTAAATGAAGCAATAATTGATTTACCTTCTTTTGTATTGTTTTATGATAAAGATATATATTTATCATTAAGATTAGAAGCTTTGGGGTGTAAAGTATTTAATAATAGTAGAGCTATTTTGTTATGCGATAACAAAATATTAATGTATCAAGAATTATATAAATTTAATATTAGAATTCCTAAAACTTATATTGCTCCAAAAACTTTTGAAAATATTAATTATTGCAATTTAGATTTTTTAAATACTATTGAAAAGGAGTTAGGATATCCTATGGTTTTTAAAGAAGCATATGGTTCTTTTGGTGAACAAGTTTATTTAGTTAATAATCATAATGAAGCGATATCTTTAATTAAGAAAATTGGTTATAAAGATTTTTTAATTCAAGAGTATATTAAAACTAGTAAAGGGAAAGATATTAGAATAAATGTTGTAAACCATAAACCAATTTGCTCAATTCTAAGATATAATGATTTTGATTTTAGAAGCAATATAAGTAATGGTGGTAAAGCAATAAATTATGAACCTAATAAAGAGTTTTTAGATCTTGCTATTAAAGCAAGTAAAGCTCTAAATTTAGATTTTGGAACTGTTGATATGTTAATTGATGAATTTAATCATCCTATTGTTTGTGAATTAAATTCTAATCCACAATTTAAATCAACATTTGATGTTACAAATGTTGATTTAAGTGACTACATTAGAGACTATATTATTTCTAAATTATGAAAACTCGTGGAATTATTATTTATTCAAAAATTGATGCAAAGAAGAACTATTGGTTTATTGATGAGTTAATTAAATATTTTGCTAATTACGATATTAAGTTAAACCTTGTTCTAGACGATGAATATAGTCAATATTTAACCTTAAATTTAGATATAACATTTGCTATTAATAGAACAAGAGATTATAAAATATCGCTTGATTTAGAAAATAAACATATAAAAGTATTTAATAATCAAATAGTCAATAAAATAGCTAATAATAAGTATCTTTCTTATCTATTATTTAAAAAACTTAATCTTCCTTGTATGGATACTTATTTAAATGTTAATTCATCATTAAATTATCCTCTAGTTATGAAACAAGTATCAGGGCATGGAGGAACTGAAGTTTATTTAGTTAAATCGAAAGAAGAAATTAATTCTATTTATAAATTAAATAAAGATAAAACATATATTTTTCAACCATTATGTTCTAATATTGGAATAGATGTTAGAGTTTATATGTTTAAGAATGAACCTTTAGTTGCTTTTAAAAGAGAGTCAATAAATGGTGATTTTAAAAGCAATTATTCTTTAAATCATAAGGCAAGTATTTTTAAATTAGATGAAGAAATGATAGCAATTTGTAAAAAAATAACTAAAGAATTAAATAGTGATTATATAGGAGTAGATTTTATATTTAATAATAACAAATGGGTTGTTAATGAAATTGAAGATCCTGTTGGAGCATGGATGATTTATGATTTAACAAATATTGATTTAGCAAAAATAATCGTTGATTATATATTAAAAGAATTAAATATTTAGATATAATTTAAATAAGAGGTTAATTATGAAAGTATTATGTATTGTGACTAATGGATTTGAAGAAGTTGAATTTGTTGGAACTATTGGAATTTTACGTAGGGGAAATGTTGATATTGATATATTTTCAATTCATGGTTCTAAAGCTATAGGAAGATATGGAATTGAAGTAAGTAATCTATATAATTTTAAAGATATTGACGTAACTAAATATGATTTATTGTTAATTCCAGGTGGACCTGAATATGTCGAGATGGAAAGTAACATAGAATTTTTAAATATTATTAAGTATTTTTATAATTCTAATAAATATATTGCTGCAATTTGTGCTGGACCTACAATTTTAGGACATTTAGGTATGCTAAAAAATAAAAAATATACTTGTTTTACATCTATGAATGAAGATTTTGGTGGAGAATATGTGGATACATATGTAGTTAAAGATGGAAAAATCATTACTGCAAGAAGCGCAGCATCTAGCATTGATTTTGCCTTTAAAATAATGGAAGTTATAAAAGGGAAAGAAGTAGAAGAAAAAATAAAAAAACAAATTTATTATTAATAAAAATATGTAGCAAATGCTACATATTATTATTTGTAGTTTGACTTTTAGCTTCTGTTAAAGCCTTTTTAATTTCTTCTTTTTGACTAGCAAGTCTAACAGCAACAACTCCTGGTACTTCTTCCATTAATATTATTTCTACACCTTGTTCAAGATCAGCTCCTAAATAAGAGCATCCTTCACAAGCTCCAGCAATATTAACATAGACTATACCATCTTCAAAGGAATCAAATGTAACATCTCCTCCTTCTCTTTGCATAAATGGTCTAACTTTATCAAGAGTTTGCTTAATTAATTCAATAGTTGAGTCTTCAATATTTTCCATAACGATAAATATATTAAAACCACTATATTATGTTTTCAAGTAATGTGATAAGTATTTATAATATTCTTTTTTAGAAATAAAAAAAGAATATATTAATGTTTGAATTTAGTTTATCATAACTAATTTCATTCACTCTTGCTTTCTACTTTATATACTTTTGATTTTTGCTATTAGGCTTGTCAGGAATAGTCATCTTAATTAAACCATTTTCTAATGCTGGATTCAAATAGCTTGCACGTAATGTTTCTTTTGATTTTATCCCTAACCTAGCCATTATCTCATTTGCGCTTAAAGGAATATCATATTCCATAATTTCTAATAATTTATTAACTTGATCAGAGATATTTTTTGATTCTTTTTTTATATTATTTAATGCTTCTTCTAATGTCTCATCAATCATTTTTAACATAAATTCTACAAATACACTGGAATTACCATTTTTATGGCATAAAGCTATAGAATCATAGTATTCGTTTTGATATTTTTTAATCATAGATTCAATAGGGATGTATTCGAATATTGGATTCCATTTCGTTAATAAAACATTTTGCCATAATCTAACAGTCCTACCATTCCCATCAGAAAATGGATGTATAAAAACAAATTCATAATGAAAAACGCATGACTTTATTAGCATAGGGACGTCTTCATCAGTTTTTAACCAGTAAAATAAATCATCCATTAGTTGTGGAACCATATCAGCTGGTGGTGCAATAAAAATAACTTTATTTCCATCAAACACACCTTCAGCATGATTTCTATATTTTCCATTATCTTCTATTGTAAGATTTGTAAGAATTTTATGAGCCTTTAATAAATCATCAATTAGATAAGGATTAAATTCTTTTATCATATCATATGCTTTATACGCATTTTTTACTTCTTGAATTTCTTTTTGAGGGCCAACAACAAATTTTCCTGATATTACATCTCTAACATCATCAAGTGATAATGAGTTTGCTTCAATTGCTAAAGAAGAATGAATAGACCTAATCTTATTATTTCTTCTTAGGATAGGCATTCTCTTTAAGGAATTATAAGTTTCAATCTTTCCAAGTTTTTCAGCAATAGAAATGGTCATAGAAAGCATTAAATTACTTATTGTAAATGGTGGTTTATACATGATAATCAATTCTCTCATTAGCAATTCTATTATAACATAATTTGTACTTTTTTAAATCATCTTACTTAAATCTTGCTTATTTTCTTGCTTAAAAAGTCAGTTCAATTTTGCATAACAACTCAGGATTTTCTTTTAATATGCTTCATTCAACTATTAATTCCGATGCTTAACCCCTAAATCAACGCATAAAAAAAGACCTTGATATATTGCATCAAAGTCATTTTCTTCAGTTTGGTGCCCGGGACCGGAATCGAACCGGTACGATATTGCTACCAAAGGATTTTAAGTCCTTCGCGTCTACCTGTTCCGCCACCTGGGCACTAAGTAATTGGTGATCCACTGGAGATTCGAACTCCAGACCCCTTGATTAAAAGTCAAGTGCTCTACCGACTGAGCTAGTGGATCAATGTTGGTTGGGATGGCTGGACTTGAACCAGCGGAATGACAGAGTCAAAGTCTGTTGCCTTACCTCTTGGCTACATCCCAATAGGTTGTGGTGGAGGGGGGCAGATTCGAACTGCCGAACCCGTAGGAATTGATTTACAGTCAACCGCGTTTAGCCACTTCGCTACCCCTCCATAGGGTTTAATGGTGGATGTTAGAGGGCTCGAACCTCTGACCTCCGCCGTGTAAAAGCGATGCTCTCCCAGCTGAGCTAAACATCCAATATTAAGCACATAGATGTTACGTGCTTTAATAATATATCAAACGAATGTATTTTAGTCAAATATTTTTTGAATACTTTTTACAATTTTTTGTTGATATTTTATTAAATAAAATATTGGATGTTTTCTAGCCTTATTTTTAATTAATATCCTTCTTTTCCAAGAAGGTGGAACATGTTTTTCTTATATACCTCAACACCTGGTTGATTGAATGGATTTACATTTAATAAGTAGGCGCTCATTGCACATGCTTTCATAAAGAAATAATATAAGTATCCTAAATTTGTAGCATCCATTTTATCAAGAGTTAAAGTAATATTTGGAACATTACCATTTTCATAATGAGCTTTTAATGTTCCTAAATAAGCTTTTTGATTAATAAATGATAATGATTTTCCACTTAAATAATTTAATCCATCAAGATTATCTTTATCTTCTTTAATAACGATATCGTTATTTGGATGTTTAACATAAAGAATAGTTTCAAATAAAATTTTATTTCCTTCTTGAATGAATTGACCTAATGAATGAAGATCGGTGGTAAATGTACAACTTGAAACAAGTAATGCCTTACCATCTTTTCCTTCTGATTCATCAAATAATTGTTTAAACCATTCAGAAACTCCTGAAAGACGAGGTTCATAAACATTAAACATTTCAACTTTGTATTTCTTTCTTGTATGAAGATAATATCTAACAAGAGCGTATTGATAACAAGGATTAGTTAATATATCTCCATTATCAAAATCTCCTCTTGCTTCATTCATACCTTTTATAAAAGCTTTAATATCAATTCCAGCTGCAGCAAGAGGGAAAAGACCTACAGGAGTCATAACGGAATATCTTCCTCCAATATCTCCTGGAAGGACATATGCTTTATATCCTTCGTTATTAACTTCTTTCCTTAAAGCTCCATTTGTTTCATCAGTTACAGCAACGATTCTATTTCTGTAATCATCACCATATTTTTCTTTTAATTTTTCTTTTAACAATCTAAATGAAACACTTGTTTCAGTAGTGGTACCAGATTTTGAAATTACACACACTGCAAAATTTCTTTTATTAAGATAATCCAAAATTTCACTTACATAATTAGGATCAAGTGAATTACCTAAATAAATAATTTCCATTGAATCAGAACTTTTAAGTCCTCTTAAAGCATCAATAGAAGCTTTGCTTCCTAAATAACTACCTCCAATTCCACAAACAACTAAAGTATCGTACTTTTTCCTATACTCATTTGCAGTTAGGACGATATCATCTAATAAGCTAGTTTCTACGCTTAATGGATAATCTAGCCACCCTAAGTAGTCATTTCCAAGACCACTTCTTTCTTTAATCATTTTATCAATAGAAGCAACTTTTCTTTTGTATCTATTGAAATTAGGAAGATTCTTTTCTCCTAAGTAATCAAAACCAACTTCAATCTTCATTTGCATTACTCTCCTTTTCAAGTTCAACTTTAATCATATTAGGTAAAGCTTTTTCAAGTTTTGAAAAATCTATATCTTTCAAGTAAGAAGTTATTTTCTTACTTGGATTAATATCTTTATATTTATTTAATGATGGTGGAAGATCTTTTAAAGAAACGGATAAAAATTTATTATTTTCATCTACCTTTTTAATCAAAACATCAACTACATCACCAACATGAAAATATTTATTTATATCATTAACAAAGTTAGATGAAATTTCTGAAATATGTAATAATCCAATATAAGCTTTATCAAAACTTAAAAAAACACCATAGTTTTTAATAGAAACTACAATTCCTTTAACAATATCATTTACTTTATAATTTGAATTTTCCATAACTAGTAGCAATTTAAATTGCTTTAAGTATTATATCAAATATTTATAAATAATGTTAATTATTTATTAATATTCTTAATCTACATAAAAAATCCCAAAAATAAGTGGGATTTCATACGGTTTTTAGTTTTTTTATTAAAAAATAAGAAAAACATTAAAATTAAAGTTTCTTATTTATTCTATCTTTTTTAGTATCTAATCTTTCTTGAGCTGCTAAAAGATCGATAATAAGTTGTACTTCTTTTTCAAGTTCTCCACCGAAAGAATAGTCGGCTTTTGATATGAAATTTACTCTTCCTTCTTTATAAAGTGAAGATACTTTATCGCTCATACCTTTTGGATAAACAGCGATTGAATGGCCACCATTTTGTTTAACAACTATCATCGAAGGAACATCAGTTAATCCATCACCAATATAAATCATATTATCGTATTTAACTCTTCTTTTTAGAGTTTTAGAATTAACTTTTTCTTCATCAGCATTAGTGTGAATCAACCCTTTTGAAATTCTAAAAATAAATTGTGTTTTTTGTGTATAGTTTATAAAAGTTTTAGGCCAATAAGGTTCACCATTTTCATTAAAAAGATATTCACATCCAAAAATTTGAGTAAATTCTTTAGCAATAGAACATCCTTCAACTATTTCTTTATTTCCAGCAGTAATTAAATAGTGTTCTACTTTTAATCCTTTTTGTTTTCCATAATCATTAATTCTTTTAAACCAAGTAGAAACTCCATCAAAGAATTTAATCTTTTTTCCGCAAGAATAAAGATATTCTTTTGTTAGTGTAATACCTCTTTCTTTTGCGGCTTTTATCATTACATACATATAGCTTAAGACATTGTCTACTCCAAATTTTGTGGAGAATTCTTCAGTCATTTGCCAAAATTCTTTTGGAGTAAGTTTTAAATCTGGGATAAATTGGAAAGATTGCATGTCATCACAAGCAAGAGTTTTATCAAAATCATAAATTAATGCAACAATTGGTTTACTCATAATTTTTACCTCATTTAATTATAGCAAATAACATATGAAATATTAACTATTTATACAAATTTCATATGATAGTAGCTTTAAATGTTTGATTTTAAATATTAATAGCGATTATAAAACAAAATATTATTTATAATATTTTAAGTTATTAATTAGATGTAAAATTTATTGAAACAGTTACTTAATTTCCTTATAATTTTATTTAAGGGTGAATATGAAAACTAATTTAACAACAGAAAAAATTTTAGACAAAAAATTCGAAAAAGATGTTAAGGGCTATAATGCGTTAGAAGTAGATAAGTTTCTTGATTTAATTATTGCTGATTATAAGGTTCTTTTAGGAGAAATATCTAAATTAAAAGATGAAGTGTTTTCTTTAAAAAGAGAGAATGAAACTCTTAAGGCTGATATTAGAGATAAAGAAACTGTTATTTCTATAGAAAAAAGCAAACTGGCTGTTTTAGAAAAAAACAAAAATTATTCTGCTGAACAATTAGATCCAATTGACTTACTTCAAAGATGTGGAAAATATGAAGTTAAATTAAGTGAACTTGGTGTTGACCCTAGTAAAATAAAATAAATTTCAGTCTATGCAATCGCTGGCATTTAATGCTAGAGGAAAGTCCATGCTCGCACAATTCTGAGATGAATGTAGTGATTATGCTAACTTAATAAATAAGGTTAGGTACTTGGGAGCAAGTAACGGCGGAAGAAGTCCTAAAAAGAAATTCATGGATGGATTCCATAAAGTGCCACAGAGACGAGCTTTTTAGAAATGAAAAGATGAAACGTTGGTAAACCCCATAAGCGAGAAACCCAAAATATGGTAGGGGAAATTATTCGAAAGAACTAAATGGAGAATAATAAGTTTTATACTTAGATAAATGATTGCATAAAACAGAACATGGCTTATGGACTGAATACTCACAATGGAATATTTTTATGAAAACTAAAATTAATTTACCTACGAAAATTACAATTGCTAGAATCATTTTAGCTTTTTTGCTTTTGTTAACTATATTTACTTTATATATTGTTGATTATTTTTCGCCATTCATTTATCAATTGGTAATAAGTATAAATAGCAATGTTCACATCAATTATTTAAATTTAATTTTACTTGCTATATTTTTAATTGCTTCTTTTACTGATTTTCTTGATGGATATTTAGCAAGAAAAAATAATGAAGTTACGGATTTAGGAAAATTTTTAGATCCAATTGCTGATAAGATGCTAATTAATGGAATGATGATTTTCTTAGCATTAAATTTTCCTTCTATTCATAATGTCGATTTAACTTTTCCTTTCTTTTTAGTTATTTTAATGGAAATTAGAGACTTAATTGTTGATGGATTAAGATTTATGTGTGCTAAAAAGAATGTTGTAATTGCAGCTAATATCTTTGGTAAAGCTAAAACCGTTTTACAAATGGTAGCAATTTCTTTTGTATTGCTTAATGGTTTTCCATTTTCATTGTTTGATTATAATTTTATAAATTATTTACACATTACTGATTTTATTTGTTATCTTGCTACAATTACTTCCTTAATAAGTGGAGTAATTTATGTAAAAGATAATATTAAGGCTTTATTTTGATGGAAGAAAATATATTTAGCAAACTTGTAAACGCTTTAAAAGAAGAGCACTTAACACTTAGTTCAATCGAATCTTTTACAGGTGGATTATTTTCCAAATCAGTTACTGATATTAGCGGAAGTTCACAAGTTTTTTTTGGTTCACTTGTTACTTATAAAACAAGTATTAAAGAAGACGTGTTACATATAAAAAAAGAAATAATAGATAAATATGGTGTAGTTAGTAAACAAACAAGTATCGAGATGGTTAAAAAGGGAAAAGAAATGTTTAATACTGATGTTGTTGTTTCATTTACAGGAAATGCCGGCCCTACAGTTTGTGAAGATAATAAACAAGTTGGAGAATGTTATATTTCAATTTTGTATTTAGATAATATTTATTCTTTTTCATATTTATTTAAAGATTTATCAAGAGATGGTGTAAGAAATAATAGTGTAAATAGTGCTGCTAAAGAAATTTTAAAAATAATTTCAAAAAATAGTATAAAAAATAATAACTAATGGCGTCTTGTATATAAAGGAGTTTAAAAAAATGGCTAAGTTAGAAAATCAAAAAGAAAAAGATTTATTACAAGACACCTTAGACAGAGTTCAAAAAGAATTTGGCAAAGGTGCCATTATGCGTTTAGGTGATAGGCCTACTTGTGATGTTGATGCTATAAGCAGTGGTTCAATTTTACTTGATAAAGCTTTGGGGATTGGTGGATATCCCAAAGGAAGAATTATAGAAATTTATGGTCCAGAAAGCAGTGGTAAAACAACTTTAGCATTAACATGTGTTGCTGAAGTTCAAAAAACAGGTGGAATGGCTGCTTATATTGATGCTGAAAATAGTATTGATCCAGAATATGCTAAAGCTTTAGGAGTAAAGGTAGATGATTTAATTTTAAGTCAGCCTGATAGCGGTGAGCAAGCTCTTTCAATTGTTGAAATGTTAACTAAGAGTGGAGCATTTGACTTAATTGTTGTTGATAGTGTTGCAGCTTTGGTTCCTCTTGCTGAACTTGAAGGTGAAATGACTGATTCTTCAATTGGACTTCAAGCACGTCTTATGTCAAAAGGATTAAGAAAAATAACTAGTTTATTGAATAAAAATGGAACAACTATTATTTTTATTAATCAGTTAAGAGAAAAAGTTGGTGTAATTTTTGGAAATAATGAAACAACAACTGGAGGAAGAGCACTAAAATTCTATTCATCAATTAGAATTGATATTAGAAGAAGTGAAGCAATTAAAGATGGTGTTAATGTTATTGGAAATATCATGAATATCAGAGTTGTTAAAAATAAAGTTGCAGCTCCATTTAAATCATGTAAGGTTGATATTATTTATGGAAAAGGTATTTCAAAAGAAGGTGAATTACTTGATTTAGGACTTGAATGTGGAGCTATTAAGAAGAGCGGAAGTTGGTATGAAGTTTATGGAGAAAGAATTGGACAAGGAAGAGAAACCGCAAAGTCTTTCTTACATGACCATAAGGAAATTTTTGATAAACTTAAAGAACAAATTATTAAAGAAAATATTCCTCAAACTAGGGTTGCTAATGACGAAGACCTTGAGTCCATGCCAAATGATTTAGACGATTAACTTTTTACTTTAAACCATAGGTAAAATTTCATATAATTTAGATAGTATCAATAAGATACTTGTTATATATATTTTTAAGTTAATATTAATTCATTTAAATATAAATATTTAATTTTATTAATAATAGGTATCTTTCTATACATTTTTGAAAGGAGTTTTATCTATGGTCAATAATATGAATGTCCTTGCTGATGAAGCTGGGAAAGTAGATATTTGGGTTGCCATTGTTTTTCCTATTGTTGGTTTGCTTGTTGGAATAATAGTTGGCTGTTTAATCTACATTTTAGTAACAAGAATTAAAGATCGTAATGCTGGTAAAAAAGCTATTAAAATCGTTGAAGAAGCTGAAATTAAAGCTGAACACATCAAGAAAAATGCACAATTAGATGCAAAACAAGCTACTCTTGAAATGAAACAAGAAGCTGAAAGAGATATTAAGGAGAGAAAAGAAGAAGTAGTAGCTTTAGAAAGTAAAATGCTTCAAAGAGAAGAAGCATTGAATCAAAGAACTAATCAAATTTCTAAAAAAGAACAATCTCTCGATGATAAAGAAAAGTATCTTGATAATCAAATAGATGAAAACAAGAAGAAAGCTGCTATTCTTCAAGAAAAAACAGATAATATCATTAATGAACTTCAAAAAGTTGCTCAAATGACAGAGAAAGAAGCAAAAGAAGAAATTTTTGCTAAAGTAAAAGAAAAAGAACAACTTAACATTGCTCGTTATTTAAAAGAACAAGAAGAAAAAGCTGAAACTGAAGCTGATAATAAGGCAAAAGATATTTTGTCTAATGTTATTGCTCGTCATTCTCAAGAAATTACAACCGAAAGAACTGTTACCGTTATTTCTCTTCCAAGTGATGAAATGAAGGGGAGAATTATTGGACGTGAAGGTAGAAATATTAAAACACTTGAACAATTATTAGGTGTTGATATCTTAATTGATGATACTCCTGAAGCTATTACAATTTCTTGTTTTAATCCTATTAGAAGAGAAATTGCATCTAGAGCTTTAGGAATTTTAGTAAAAGATGGACGTATTCAACCAGGAAGAATTGAAGAAGTAATTGCAAAATGCAAAAAGGAAGTTGATGAAACTATTAGAAAAGCTGGAGAACAAACCGTTGTTAAACTTGGATTAAGCGGAATTAATAAAGAATTAATCACTTATATTGGTAGAATGAAATATAGAACAAGTTATGGTCAAAGCCAACTTGCTCATAGTATTGAAACTGCTGAACTTTGTGGAATGATGGCTTATGAACTTGGAGTTGATCCTCAACTTGCAAAGCGTGCTGGTTTACTTCATGATATTGGAAAATCTTGTGATTTTGAAGTTGAAGGAAGCCACGTTGAAATTGGAGCTAGACTTGCTAAAAAATATGGAGAAAATGAAGTTGTAATTAATGCAATAGAAGCTCACCATGGCGATGTTCCTGCAAAATCTGTTATTGCTAATTTAGTTATTGCTGCAGATACATTAAGTGCTGCTAGACCAGGAGCAAGAAGTGAAACACTTGAAACTTATATTAAACGTTTAGAGCAACTTGAAACCATTTGTAACTCTTATGATGGAGTTCAACAAAGTTATGCTATGCAAAGTGGAAGAGAAGTTAGAGTCATTGTTATTCCAGAAAAAGTAGATGATTTGGGCGCCTTTAAAATGGCTAAAGATATTAAAGATAGAATTGAAAGTGAAATGAAATATCCTGGTCAAATTAAAATTAACGTTATTAGAGAATATAGAGCTGTAGAGACTGCAAAATAAGAATGAACATTCTATTTTTTGGCGACATTGTAGGTAAAATTGGTAGGAAGGTTGTTACAAACAACCTCCCTATTTTAATAAAAAAATATGATATTGATTTTGTTATATGTAACGCCGAAAATGTAACAAAAGGCAAAGGATTAACTAGAACTGATTATTTTTTATTAAAAGAGTCTGGTATTGATTGTTTCACATTAGGTAATCATTATGATTCAAAAAGTGAAATTTTTAAAATTATTGATAACGATGATATAGTTAGACCAATTAATTTAGAAAATGAAACACGTGGAAATGGCTCAAGAATTTTTGAAATAAACAACCTAAAAATAAGAGTAACTAATTGTTTAGGAAGTGTCTTTATGAAGCAAAATGTTTCTGAGCCATATATTTGTTTAACTGATTTAATTTCAAATGATGAAAGCGATATTCATATTATTGATTTTCATGCTGAAGCTACTGGAGAAAAGAAAGCCTTAGCTTATTCCTTAAAAAATACAATTACTGCTTTTGTTGGGACTCATACTCATGTTCAAACCTCAGATGCTCAAATTTTATCTTCAGGTGTGGCTTATATTAGTGATGTAGGGATGTGCGGTAGTTATGATTCAGTGTTAGGGTGTAACATTGATAGTGTTGTTAATAAAATGATCCTCCATGATGAAAATACAAAATTTAGTATCGATGAAGAAGGAAAAGCAATGATTAATGCAGTAGTTATAAAAGTAGATGATATTTCTTTAAAGGCAAGTGAAATTATTCCTATTTCATTAATAGAAAGGATTAAATTATGAGAAAAGTTAATAAAATTAATATTCCTTCCTTAGATAAGGCAAGATTAAGAAACAAAGATTCATTAACCTTTGTTTATTCCTCTGAAATTGATGAAAATTTAAAGTCTAGATTTGAAAATAAAAAGTTTTTTATTAGGACTTATGGCTGTCAAGCAAATATTAGGGATGAGGAAATAATGTCTGGAATTTTAGTAAGTTTAGGCATGGAAAGAACTGAAGATAAAAATTTAGCTACAATTGCTATTTTAAATACTTGTGCTGTAAGAGAGAATGCTGAAGATAAAGTTTATGGAGAAATTGGTGAATTTAAAGCTTTAAAGAATAAAAATAAAGATTTAATTCTCTGCATATGCGGATGTATGATTGAACAAAATCATATTATTGATTTTATCCTTTCTACATATCCATTTGTTGATATTATGTTTGGAACTCATAACATTCAAGACCTTGCAATTTTATTAAAAGAATATCTTAAAAAGAATGAAATAATTATTGATGTAGAAAGTAAGGTTGGTGATATATATGAAGAGTTACCTTCAAAAAGAAATTCTACTTTTAAAGCATTTGTTAACATTTCTTATGGATGTAATAAATTTTGTACTTATTGTATTGTTCCATATACAAGAGGAAAAGAAAGAAGTCGTAAGATGGAAGATATCTTAAAAGAGTGCAAAGAATTAGTAGATGCTAATTATCAAGAAATAACTCTTCTAGGGCAAAATGTTGATAGTTATGGAAATGATTTAAATGATGGTTCTACTTTTGCAAAATTACTTGAAGAAGTTGCTAAACTTGGAATTCCTAGACTTAGATTTTTAACTTCATATCCAAGTGATTTCAAAGACGATGTTATTGATGTAATGAAAAAATATCCTAACATTATGAAATATCTTCATCTTCCTATTCAATCTGGAAGTGATGAAGTATTAAAAATGATGGGAAGAAGATATGATTCTAAGCAATATTTAGAACTTGTTAACAGAATAAAAACTAAAATTCCTGAAATGGCTTTTTCTACTGATATAATTGTTGGTTTCCCAAATGAAACTTATGAGCAATTCTTAGATACAATAAAAGTTAGTAATATTGTTGAATACACTAGTGCATTTACTTTTATCTATAGTCCTAGAAAAGGAACTCCAGCTGCTAGATTAAAAGATAATGTAACTTATGAAGAAAAGGTCAAACGTTTTAAAGAACTGGTTAAGGCCTTAGAAGTTTCATTTGAAAAGAAGGCCAATGAAATGGTTGGAAAAACATATTCTTGTCTTGTAGAGGGTCCATCTAAAAAGAATAGCGATATCCTTTCAGGATATACTGAAAATATGAAAACTGTATTATTTAAAGGTGATAATTGCTTAATTGGAAAAATAGTTAAAGTTAAAATTTTAGAATCTCATCTCTATTCTCTTGTTGGAGAAATAGTTTATGAATAATATTGATGTTCTAATAGCTAGATTAAAAGAAGAGATTTATAAAGATCCGTTAATAAAAGAATATTTTAGGCTAAAAGAAGCAATTAAAAATAACGAAGAAATAAATAAAAAAATATTGGAATTAATGTTTTTAAAAAAGTGTAACCCTGTAAATGAAGAAAAGGAAAGATACTATAAAATAAAGAATGAACTTGATAAAAATCCATTAGTTTATAATTTTAAAATTGTCGAAGAAGAAGTTAATAATTATAAAAAAGAAATTAAAGAAATATTAGAGGAATTATGATTATTTGTATTTTGGGTCCTACAGCATCTCATAAATCAGCATTAGCTAGTTTAACAGCTTCTCTTTTTAATGCTGATATAATTAACTCTGATGCTTTTCAAATATATAAAGAATTAAATATTGGGACAGCAAAACCTTCAAAAGACGAATTAAAAGACCCTAAATATAAAATGTATGATGTCATTTCGATTAATGAAGAATATTCTGTTTCTAGATATCAACACGATGTTAGACCGCTAATTGATAATTGTAATAATCATATTTTAGTTGGAGGAACTGGATTATATTTAAAAGCATTATTGTTTGATTATAAATTTGATGAAGAAGATCCGATGCCAAAAGATTATTTATCATCTTTTAGTAATGATGAATTATATTCTAAATTAGAACAAATTGATAAGGAAGATGCTTTAAAAATTGGAAGAAATAATCGAAAAAGATTAGTTAGGGCATTATATATTTATAATACTCATGGAGTTAATAAAACTACATTAAACGAAAATAAAAAAGATAACTTGTTATATAAAAATGTTTATTTTATTGGAATTAATCCTCCTAGAGTTGAATTGTATGATTCAATTAATAAAAGAGTTGATGAAATGTTTTCTTTAGGACTTGAAGACGAAATTAAATATTTATTTTCAACTTATTCTAAAGATTTAAGGGCTCTACAAGCAATTGGATATAAAGAATTCAATATAACTTCAAATAGTGAAGAGGCAAAAGAATTAATAAAGAAGAATACAAGAAATTATGCTAAAAGACAATTAACATTCTTTAAACATCAATTTAAGGATGTTATATGGTTTAATTCATATATAGAAGCATATTCTTATTTAAAGGAACATAAAGATGAGTTTAGATGATCGTACAAGATTATTGATTAATCAAAATAATTTAGATAAATTAAGCAAAATAAAAGTTTTAGTTGTTGGTTTAGGGGGTGTTGGGTCAATTGTCCCTATTTCTTTAGTTAGGAGTGGAGTAAAAAACATTACAATTATTGATAAAGATAAGGTTGATGATTCTAATTTAAATAGACAAATTGCTTATAATTTTAATGATATTGGAACTTTAAAATCTGTTGCTTTAAAAAAACATCTTCTAGAGATTAGAAGCGATATAAATGTTACTGAAATTCATGATGATATTAAAAATATCTCTTCTCTTAATGATAAATTCGATTATGTTGTTGATTGTATCGATGATATTAAAGGAAAGATACATTTAATTGAATATGCTTTTAAAAATAATATAAAAATTATTTCAAGTTTAGGAATGGGAAATCGTTTTGATCCTACAAAAGTGAAAATAACTAAATTAAATAAAACTACTATCGATCCACTTGCTAGAAAATTGCGTTACGAATTAAAGAAAAGAAATGTTGATATTTCTTTAATTAATGTGTCTTTTAGCGAAGAATCACCTATAATAAAAGATAGAGTGATAAGCTCGATGATTTTTACTCCTAATGCCAGCGGTTTAGCTTTAGCGAGTTATATAATTAAGGATGTTATAAAGGAGGAGAATAAATAATGGAATTATTGGAAATTTCAAAAATTGCTAAAAAATTAAACATTAGTGACAAATATTTAGAAACTTATGGAAAATATAAGGCTAAAATTGATGATTCTTTATATGAGGAAGTTAAAAATAAACCAGATGGGAAATTAGTTTTAGTTACTGCAATTACTCCTACGAAGGCTGGTGAAGGAAAAACTACTATGAGTATTTCTCTTCTTGATGGACTTGCAAAAATCAAAGAAAAAGCTTTGCTTTGCTTAAGAGAGCCTTCTTTAGGTCCTGTTTTTGGCCTTAAAGGTGGAGCAACAGGAGGAGGTAAAGTTACCGTTGAACCAAGTGAAGATATTAACCTTCATTTTACTGGTGATATGCATGCTTTAACTAGTGCAATTAACCTTATTAGTGCTGTTATTGATAATCATATATATCAAGGCAATGAATTAAATATTGATCCTAGTAAGATTACTTGGAAAAGAGCTCTTGATATGAATGATCGTGAACTTAGGCAAGTAGCTATAGGACAAGGCAAAGATGTTAATGGAATTAAAAGAGAAGATGGCTTTGAAATTACAGTTGCTAGTGAATTAATGGCTATTTTATGTATTTCAAAAGATAGAAATGATTTTAAAGAAAGAATTAAAAGAATTATTATTGGATTTACATTTGATGATAAGCCTGTCTATTTAAAAGATTTAAAAATTGTTAATGCTGTTATGAAATTAATGAACAACGCATTAAAACCAAACCTTGTTCAAACAAGGGAAAATAACCCATGTTTAATCCATGGAGGACCATTTGCTAATATTGCACATGGTTGTTCATCTTTAATTGCTACAAAACTTGCATTAAAATTATCTCCAATTGTAATTACTGAGGCTGGGTTTGCAGCTGATTTGGGTGCTGAAAAATTCCTTGATATTAAGGCTAGAGTTGGTGGATTACATGTTGATTGTAGTGTTCTTGTTGCTACAATTAGAGCTTTAAAGATGCATGGTGGAGTTAAATTTGAAGATTTAGGAAACGAAAATCTTGTAGCTTTAAAAGAAGGAAGTAAAAACATGCTTCAACATTATTACAACTTAAGAAAATATGATATTCCAGTAGTTGTAGCAATAAATCATTTTGAAAGCGATACTAAGGAAGAAATTGAACTTCTTTCCTCAATTTTAAAAGAAAATAATATTCCATTTGCTTTTGCTGATGGCTTCTTAAATGGAGGAGATGGTTCTATTGAACTTGCTAGAAAAGTTAAGGAAGTTTTAGATACAAAGCCTAGTAAATATCATCCTTTATATAAATTAGAAGATACAATCGAGAATAAAATTAATATAATTGCAAAAGAAATATATCGAGCAAAAGATGTTGATTTTTCACCTCTTGCCAAAGAACATATTAAGAAAATAGAAGAAATGCATCGTTCTAATTTAGTTGTGTGTATGGCAAAAACTCAAAATAGTTTCTCAGATAATAAAACATTATTGAATTGTCCTCGTGATTTCACATTAAAAGTAAACGATGTCAAACTTAAAAATGGGGCAGATTTTATTGTTGTAATGTGCGGAGATATTTTAACAATGCCAGGACTTCCAAAAATTCCAGCAGCTGTTAAAATGGAATTAGATCAATAGTTTTTAATAAAATTAGCTAATATATTTAAAGCTTCATCTGCAGCAAGTGTAGCAAATTTTTCATATTCTTCTTTTCCGCCACTAACTGTATCGCTAACAGATTTAATAAAGAAGCAATCAACATTATTTTTTAAGCATGTTAAATAAATTCCGCTAGCTTCCATCTCACAAATTGAAGCATCATATTCTTTATTAATATTTTCTTTTTCTTTTTCATCATCGATAAAAATATTATTGGAAGCACAAATTACTTGTTCGATTGAAGGGAAATTATTTTTTGCGTAATTAATAAAAGATTCGTTTATTTTCATAATAGGGTCATCAAATCCAAGTTCAATATGAGTATGTTTTTTGCAATTATCTAGGGCACTTGTATCGAATCCAACATCAATTAGTTTTGAAATAAAAACAACATTTGTTAAATTTAAATCTTTTCTTAAAGAACCACATGCGCCATAATTAAAAATTAAATTGACATTATATTTAGTAATTAAAAATTGTGTACAGGCACTTGAAGAAGTTTCTCCTATTCCTGAAAGAGAAACATAAACTTTTTTATTTTCTATTTCATATAGAAATGTTTTATAAGGCTTTTCATCAAGCATTGAAATTAGTTTAAATTTTGATTTTAAAATAGTTATTATTTCATTTTCACAAGCCACAACAATTCCGATTATATTCATATTTACTCCACAAAAATAATTAAGATACTAACTAAGATGCCAATTAATATAAATAAAAAAGAATATTTTGATTTATATTTATAAAAGATTTGAGGTAATAATTCGATAAATAAAACATATAATAAAGTTCCACTACTAATAGAAAAGACAATCATGTTAAATAATGTTGAATCATTAACACTAACAAAATATCCAATTATAGAAAACAAAAACGCTGGAGCGGATGATAAAAGTGTCATTAATAAAGAAAAAGAAAACTTTTTATTAGACTTTAAGAACGAACTACACATTGTATATCCAATGAAAAAGTTATGTATAAATAAAGCAATAGAAAAGGTTATACCAACATAAGGAATAGATGTTATATTGACATTAAAAATAGTTCCTAATGATAGACCTTCAGGAATATTATGAATCGATATGGCTCCTAGAAATAAAATAGCAGCAACAATTTGGTTATCGTTATTGGTTATTAATTCACTAGTATGAGCATGATCTTCACAAGCTTCATCATCATCATTATCTTTTTTATGATGATTGCTAATTTTATGAAGTAGTTCATGAAGAGCAAAGAATAAAAGTCCTACAACTAATATAATTCCAACTGATATTAATATTCCTATTATTTTATTTTCACTAAAATAAGAAGTAGAGTTTTCGATTGCTTCAACAATCATTTCGAAGAATAGTAAGCCAACTACAATTCCAACACTAAAATTTTGTAAAAAAGATTCTAATAATTTAGGCATCTTATTATTAAATTTAGATATTAATGCTCCTAGAAGTGTAGCAATAATAGTAGCAAATATTGAAAAGATAAAATAGTATAACATGTTAAATATAATATCAAATTTAATAATGAATGTGTTATAGAATGATTATTTATTTTTTGATAGGATATTAACATGAACATTTTAATAGTTGGTAGTGGATGTAGTGCAGTGTACTTAGCTTCTTTAATTTCTTTCTATAAAAAAGAAATAAAGGTTGATATTTTAAGTAATGATGATGTAATTGGAAAGAAGATTTTAGTTACTGGAAATGGAAGATGTAATTTAGGAAATTTAGGTAATATTGGAATTAATGAATATAATAATGAAATTACAAAAGATATCGTGTCATCTTTTTCAATTGAAAATATTATTTCATTCCTATCAAATATTGGAATTCACGTTACAACTATTAATAATTTAGTTTATCCATATTCATTAAGCAGCAAAAATTATCGTGAATTTCTATCTGCTTTTATATTAAACAATAAAAATGTTAAAGTATTAAAAGATTTAAAATTTGTTGATTATATTTCTAAGAATAACGAAGTAGAAGTTAAATTAAATAATAATATTAAAACTTATGATAAGATAGTTTTTGCTACAGGTGGAATTAGTGGAAATAATAAAAATAGTGCGGAAATCATAGGTATTTTGAAAAAACATAACTATGTAATTAATCCTTTTAGACCAGGTTTAGCCCCAATTAAGACAAAAGAAAAGACTGCTTTAGTTAATGGGAAAAGAGTAAAATGTGATATTAGTTTATTAAAAAATAATAAATTAATTTATAAAGAACATGGTGAAGTATTATTTAAAAAAGATGGTCTTAGTGGTATATCTATATTTAATTGTTCATCTTTAATTAATAGATCAAGTGAAATTGCAGATTTTGTCATTTCATTAGATTTATTTCCTGATTATGATTTAACTAATTTAATAAATTTATTGACTAAATTTAATAAAAGCAATACGAATTCCTTACTACATTCTTTTTTTGATAAAGATATGTCTTTATTTATCTTAAAAATGATACAGATGAATAAAGTTAGTAAATATAGTGAAAAAGAAATTAAATCATTGGCATTTAGTTTAAAAAATTTGAAATTTCATTATGAAGCAACATATGATTTTAAAGATTCTCAAGTATCTATTGGTGGAATAAGTTACTCTAATTTAAACATTACCTCATTAGAATCACTACTAGAAAAAAATATTTATTTCATTGGTGAAATTCTTGATTCTGATGGATTATGTGGTGGATATAATTTAATGTTTGCTTTTGCTAGTGCATTTAAAGTTTTGAATTCATTATAATTCAACAGTTTTAAATTTATATGTGATATTGTTTTTATCTTTTATCTCTAGAATTAAATAACTTCCTAAAGATGAATCTCTTGGTCTAGTTAAACTACCAGGATTAAAAACATATGTATTTCCTATTTCTTTTGCAAATTTTTTATGTGTATGACCAAATAAAAAGATGTCGCATTCTTTACTTTCTATATATTTTTCAAAATTATAAAAATCTATATTATTACCATGTTCAAAATGAATATTAAATGCTCCATAATCGATGTCTCTAAATTTAGGAGCATCACTTAAAAAATCACAATTTCCTCTAACAAAAATAAATCTATTTAGTAAATATTCGGGTATTTCATAATCCCCAAGGTGAATAAAAACATCTACATCTTGGTTGGAATAGACTATTTGTTGAAGGTAGTTATAATCACCATGAGAATCACTTACAATTAAAAATTTCATAATAATTTTATTAATTAATAATTAATATTCTTTTTTACTATTAATTATTATGTTATATTTTACTACTAGAAAATAAATATTTTCTAGAAAAATAAAATGAAACACGATATTGATTTAAAAAAGCAAAGCAAAACTCCTTATCTTGATAATTATCAAAAATATTTAGATGGAAAATATACTGCTTTTGACGTTCCTGGACATCATCAAGGCGGGATTATAACTCCTTTTGATAAAGTATTTACACATATAATTTATGAAAAAGATATTAATTGTCCAGAAGGAATGGATAATTTATTACATCCTCATGAATGCATTAAAGAAGCTCAAGAATTATATGCTCTAGCAACTAATGCTCAATATGCTAAATTTCTAGTAAACGGCTCAACTAGTGGTATATTAGTAATGCTTTTAAGTGTATTAAAAGCTCATGATAAAATTATTTTACCTAGAAATGTTCATAAATCAGTTATCAATGGATTAATCCTTTCTGGCGCATTTCCTATTTTTGTTATGCCAGAAATCGATAAAGAAACAGAAATTGTTAATCAAATAAGTTTTGAAAAATGGAAAGAAACTATTGATAATAATCTTGATGCAAAAGCAATATTTATTATAAATCCAACTTATTTTGGCGCTACAGCTGATTTAAAAAAGATAGTAGAATATGCTCATGAAAAAAATATTATTGTTTTAGTTGATGAAGCTCATGGAAGTCACTTTTATTTTAATTCTACTCTTCCAATAACAGCGATGGATGCTAATGCCGATATGGCTACTTTATCAATCCATAAAACTGGTGGTAGTTTAACTCAATCCAGTTTATTATTAATAAAATCAACTTTAGTTGATATTGAAGATGTTAACAATGCATTTAATTTAATTACTACAACATCTCCTAGTAATATTCTTTTAGCAAGTTTAGATGCTAGTCGAAAATTTTTGGTATTTAAAGGAGAAAAAGAGATTAAAAAGGCAATTGATTTATGCGCAAAAGCTAAAGATTTGATCAATAAGATTGATGGATTTAGAGTTCTTGATAAAGAATATTTTTTAAGTCATGGGTGTAGTGATTATGATACAACAAAACTTGTAATCAGAATTGAAAAATTAGCTTTAAATGGCTTTCAAGTTTACAAAATTCTTCAAAAACAGTATCACATTCAAATTGAATTAGCTGAAACTAATGTTTTGCTTTGTCTTTTTACAATCGGTAGTAAAGAAGAAGATATTAAAGTTTTAGTTAATGCTTTAAAAGAAATATCAAAGGTTTACTATAAAGAAGGAAAACGTGAAAGAAAACTACAACCATTTAATTTTTCAAAATCAGTTTTACGTCCTCGTTCAGCCTATCAAGGTAAAGAAGTTAAGGTTAAATTAGAAGAATCTCTTGGATATATTTCAAAAGAAATGATAATGATTTATCCACCTGGAATTCCATTAATAATACCAGGAGAAATAATTACCAAAGAAATTTTGAAACAACTAGATATTTATCGTAAAAAGAAAGTAAATATTATTTCAAAATATACAAATTGCGATTTTGTTAGTTGTGTAGCGGAGAAAGATGATGAAAATTAAAGTCAAAGAAATAATTATTATTATGTTTTTAGCTCTAATTGGAGGTATATTAGATACTTTTTGCTTTAAAGAAAATTTCAATACTTTTTGTTTAATTCAAACTGGAAACTTTACTAAAATATTCGTTGAATTAATTAATGGAAATATCGAATTAGGTTTATATAGTTTAATGATTTTTTTAGTTTTTATTGTAGGAATTATTTTATTTAAGGTACTAAATACATATGTTTTTAATAAAACTATTTTAGATAAATCTTTTATAAATTCTTTAATACTTGGTTTATTACTTATTCCTTTAATTTTTTTAGAGTTTAATTCTGCAACAATTTTTAATGTTAATAATGTAGTAAATTCTATTTGTATTTCACTTGTTGGATCATTAATCCTTGTAAGTTTTTCAAGAGTAGGTGAGATTAATTTTGCTTCGACAATGATAACAAATGATACAAGACTAATGGGTGAAAATTTAATTGAAGGAATTAAAGAAAAAGATAAAACAAAATTAAAGAAAACATTAATATATTTTGGAATTCTGTTGGTTTTTGCTTTAGGTGTTATAAGCACTGCTTTAATTATTAAATTTGTTGATGATACAATAAGAGAAAGATTGATTTTACTAATTTTATTTATCTCAATAATTGTTATTATTGTTTTAAATTTTAAAATTATGAAGGAGAAACTATGAGTAAATATTGCTTAATTACTGGCGCTAGTAGTGGAATTGGTGAGGAATTTGCTTATATTTTTGCAAAAAATAACTATGATTTGATTTTAGTTGCTAGAAGAAAAGATCGACTTGAGAAAATAAAAGAAACGATTAATAAGATGTATAAAGTTGATGTTATTTGTTTGTCTTATGATTTATCATCTTTAGAAAATATTGATTGTTTATTTAAAGATCTTAAAAATAAAAATATATTTGTGCATACTTTAATAAATAATGCTGGTTTTGCATATCATTCTAATTATGTTAATAGTGATTATAATAAACAACAAAATTTAATAGATCTTAATATTAGTTGTTTATCAAAATTATCTTATTTATTTGGAAAAGAGATGGCAAATAAAAAAGAAGGAGAAATTTTAAATATTGCTTCAATTGCAGCTTATATGAGTGGGCCATATGCTGCTACATATTATGCTTCAAAATCATATGTATTATCATTTTCAGAAGCTTTAAAAGAAGAATTGAAGCCATATAATGTTGTAGTTAGCTGTATTTGTCCAGGACCTACTAAAACTGAATTTGAAGAAAAAGCTTTATTAAAGGATTCTAATATGTTTAAAAGTTTACCAGTAATGAAAGCTTCAAAAGTTGCAAAAATTGGTTTTAATGCCTTAAAAAGAAAAAGAACCGTTGTTCATTGCGGTATTTTTGTTAAGTTTGGTGCCTTTTTAACACGCTTTTTTCCTAGATGTTTAACAAGAAAAGTCGGGAAAAGTGTAAATAAAAATCCTTTAAAGAAATAGTTATTTAGATATAAATTCTTTAATTTTTAAGAATGTTTCTTCACTAATTACATGTTCTATTTTACAACAATCTGTTTCAGCTATTTGTTCATCAACTCCTAATTTTAAAAGAAATGATTTTAAAATAGTGTGTCTTTCATATGT
Organism: Bacilli bacterium; assembly: GCA_016302065.1. Lineage (GTDB taxonomy): Bacteria > Bacillota_I > Bacilli_A > RFN20 > CAG-826 > Onthovivens. Next base: position 28,723 of record JAEDOI010000010.1, read on the forward strand.
TTTTTTACCAATTTCTCTTCCTTTTTCAGTTAAAGCAATTTTTCCATATTTTTCTTTAATTATATATCCAAGTTCATTTAATTTATCACTAGCTTTAGTTATAGCACTACGTGAAAAAGAAAAGAAAGATGCCATATCTAAAGGTTTAATCCATTTTTCCCCTTCTAATTCTTTTGTATACATGAACTCTAAATAATTTTCAATGCTTTCTGTTAAGAGTTTTTCCATATATAAATATTTTAAAACAATTAATAATATTTTCAAATATTTATTATTTTTGTTGATTATGGTTAACAAAATAACTATAATCTTAATTGTTAACTTAGGTTAACATTATTTTGAGGGGAGGACAATATGGATAAAATAGAACGAAAAAAGAAAAAAGAAGCCAGAAAAGAAGAATATAATTATGTTCACAAAATTGGAGACATATGTCCTTTGTCACATTTAAAAATTAATCAAGTGGGAAAAGTTATTAATTTTAATTTTGAAAATAAAGCATTAAGAAGAAGATTGCTTGATATGGGTATAACAAAAGGAGTGGAAATTGAAATTGTAAAGATTTCTCCTCTTCACGATCCTTTCAATATAAGGTTAAGAGGATATGAACTATGTATTAGAAAAGATGAATTAGAAAATATAGAATGCGAGGTCATAAAATAATGAAATGTGCATTAGTTGGAAATCAAAATAGTGGCAAATCCCTCTTATTTAATGATTTGACTGGTTTAAATCAAAAAGTTGGTAACTGGGCTGGAGTTACCATTGAAAGAAAAGAAGGAATTATAAAAGGAACTGATATTGAAATTGTTGATCTTCCTGGAATTTATTCATTGTCCCCTTATACAAGTGAAGAAGAAGTATCAAGAAAATTTATTATTGAAGAAAAACCAGATTTAATAATTAATATTATTGATTCTACTTCGATTGAAAGAAGTTTATATCTTACTACTCAATTGCTTGAACTAGGAATTGATGTTGTTATCGTTTTAAATATGGAAGATATATTAAAGAAAAGAGGATATAAACTAGATATTAAGCAATTAGAAAATTATCTTCATACTAGCTGTTATTCTATTAGTGCTTTAAAGAATACTGGTATAAAAGAGCTTGTAAATGCTATTAAAAATAAAGAATATAAAGAAAATTCTAATCTTAATATTTTTAATTCTGATATTGAAGAATATATTAAAAGAGTTGACCTTTGTTTACCAAGTGAAATTAAAGAAAGAAGATTTAGTGCTATTAAACTTCTTGAAAATGATATTAGATATAACTCTTTAAAAGAACAATTAAAAAAATCGATTGACATTGATAATGAAATTAAAGTAATTGAAAAAAATAATAATGATGATACAGAAGAATTAATCGCTTCTCAAAGGTATAAATTTATAGAATCAATAAGAGATTCAGTCATTACTAAATCTAAAAAGAAATCAATTAGTGAAAAAATAGATAAAGTAATTTTAAATAAATATGCTTCTATTCCTATTTTCATTTTGATAATGATTATTATATTTACTTTAAGTGTAGGAATAATAGGTGGTTTAACTGTTAATTTAGTAGATACTTTCTTTAATGGATGTGATGGAAGTATTCATATTGAAATGTTTGGTATTGAAATTGGAACTATCCCTTCAACATTTAAAGGAATTGGCCCAATGTTAGGTGAAGTAATAAGTAACAATAATGGAAGTGATTGGGCTGTAAGTTTAATTGCTGATGGAATAATTGGAGGGGTAGGAGCTGTTGTTAACTTTATCCCTCAATTAGTTATTTTATTCTTATTATTAAGTCTTCTAGAAACAAGCGGATATATGTCTAGAATTACATTTTTATTTGATAATTTCTTTAGAAAAATTGGATTAAGTGGTAAATCTTTAATTCCTTTTATTGTTGGAATTGGTTGTAGTGTTCCTGCAATTATGTCAAGTAGAACAGTAGAAGATGATAAAGAAAAAAAGATGACCATTACCTTAACTCCTTTTATTCCATGTAATGCTAAACTTCCAATTATTGCATGTATTTGTGGAGGATTCTTTGGTCAATATTCGCTTTTAGTTACAATATTAATGTATTTCTTTGCAATAGCAGTAATTATTCTTGTTGGTTGGTTTATGAATAAATTTATTATTAAAAATAAATCAACATCATATTTAATTGAATTACCAGAATATCATATTCCAAGTGCTAGATATGTTTTTAAAGATACATTTGAAAAAACTTTAGAATTCTTAAAAAGAGCTGGAACAATTATCCTTCTTGCTTCAATTGTTGTTTGGTTTTTAGGTTCATTTACCTACGATTTCCACTATGTAGATGGAACAAATCACTTTATAGAACAATCTTTCTTAGCTTATATTGGAAGAGGCTTAAGTTGGATTTTCTATCCAATGGTTGGAATTGGGCATAACTATAACGATATTTGGGGAATTAGTGTAAGTGCAATTCAAGGGTTAGTTGCTAAAGAACAAGTAATTTCTTCAATGCAAGTTATTGCTAAAGTTGCAGATGAAGGAAATATCTTTACAAGCAGTGCCTTCTCTTATCTTAATCCAGTTACTGCTTTTGCTATAATGACATTTAATTTATTTAGTGCCCCTTGTTTTGGAACAATAGGAGCTATGAAAAAAGAATTAGGAAGTTATAAAGAAATGTTCAAAGCAATAGGAATTGAGACAGGATTTGCATGGGTTATTGCTTCACTTATTGGAATTGTTGGTGGAATTTTAGGACTTTTAGGAGTATTTTAATATGAGTTTAACAGATATTATTGTTCTTGTTGTTTCTATATTAATTATCGTTTTGATTGTATTCTTTAAATTTATTTTTCCTAGAATTTTAAAAAGAATACATCGTAAAATGCATATAAAAAACAAAGGATGTTGCAAATGAGTTTAACAGATATTATTGTTTTAATTATCGTTTTATCTTTATTTCTTGGAATAACTATTTTCTTAATAGTTAAATATAAAAATAATCCTTGTTATGGCTGTTCTTTTTCAAAAAAAGGAAGAAAAAATAGATTATTAAAAGCTTATTATAAGAAATATAAGAAAAATAAAAATAAATCTTGCACTAGGCTTTAATTTTTTGTAATATTTATACGCTTGGAAAGGTGGTAAGAATATGTCAAAAGTAGTAGTAAGAGAAGGCGAAACATTAGATGAAGCTTTAAGAAGATTTAAAAGACAAGTCAATAAAGCTGGTACCATCCAAGAATGTCGTAAAAGAGAATTCTATTTAAAGAAAAATTTAAAAAGAAAGATCAAAAGCGAAAACGCTAGAAAAAAATATAGATAGATAATTTAAAGGCAACATAT
>JAEDOI010000011.1 GCA_016302065.1 Bacilli bacterium
GTAGTGCTGAAGGTAGGCGATAGCTGAGAATAAGAAGTAGCTGGGCTCTTTTTTTGTAGTTACACTATATATTAAACTTTTGTAAATTTTCAATATATGATAAAATATTAAGACAAGTTGAAAGGGGTTATTATGGATTTAGAAAAAAGAAAAGAATTAGCTCTATTAATTGGTGAAACTGTATGTTCTACATATGGAGTTGTTGGATTAACCCGTGTTAAATCTTTAAAGAATCAACTTGTTATTTTAAAAAAAGAAAATTATGTAGATGGAGTTCTTGTCTTTAGAAATTTAAAAGATAAGTTCGACATTGATGTTCATCTTATTGTTGCTTACGGAGTTAAAGTAAGCGAGGTTGTAAATCAAGTAAGTAAAAGAATTTTATATGAAGCCTCAAAAAAATATGGCAATATTTTCGGAAAAATCAATGTTTATGTCGAAGATTTACTTGTTCTATAACCTAAAAATATCTTGGGAGAAATTATGAGAACTATTGATGGTCAGATGTTTAAGATGATGGTTATTAGCGCTTCAAACAATTTGTATAACCATTATCCAGAAGTTGATGCACTTAATGTATTCCCTGTTCCTGATGGTGATACTGGAATGAATATGAATTTAACGTTAACAAGTGGTGCAAAAGAAGTGCAAAATAGAAGCGATAATGACATTTATTCTATTGCTAAAACCTTTAGTAGAGGTTTATTAATGGGTGCTAGAGGAAATAGTGGAGTTATTACTAGTCAAATTTTTAGAGGATTTGCTGAAGCTTTAGAAGGTAAAAAAGAGATTAATGCTGTTGAATTAGCTGATGCTTTTGTTAATGGTAGTAAAATCGCTTATAAAGCTGTTATTAGACCAGTTGAAGGTACAATTTTAACAGTTATTAGAGAGTCTAGCGAAAATTTAAAGAAAAAGATTAGAACTTTTAGTTCGATTGAAGATGCTTTTAAAATTTTACTTCATGAGGCAAAAGAAAGTTTAGAAAGAACTCCTAATCTTTTACCTGTTTTAAAAGAAGTTGGAGTTGTTGATAGTGGTGGAGCAGGACTTGTTAAGATTCTTGAAGGTATGGAATCGATGATCCATGGCGATTTTATAGAAAGAAATGAAGCTGAAGTTGTTGATAAAAATGGGAATGCCCAAGTCAAAGCTGATGAAGAAGAAAGCGAGTTTGGGTATTGTACTGAATTTATTTTACGCTTAGGACCAAAAGAAACTAAAAAAGCGTTTAATAAGAATAGATTTACAAGTGTTTTAAATGCTCATGGTAATAGTCTTGTTGTTGTTCAAGATGAAGATTTAGTTAAAGTTCATGTTCATACATTAACTCCAGGCAATATATTTAATTATGCTCAACAATTTGGCGAATTTGTAAAATTAAAATGTGAAAATATGACTGAGCAACATAATGAAATTTTATTTAGTGAAAATGCTAAAGATATGGCTGCTAGTAAACTTAGCACTGCTCCATTAGCTGCACCTAAAGAAAAGAAGGAATATGCTTTAATTGCTACAAGTAGTGGAAGCGGAATAGATGAACTATTTAAAGAAGTTGGAGTTGAATATATCGTAAGTGGAGGGCAAACTATGAACCCTTCAACCAACGATTTTATTGATGCTGTGAAAAAATGTAATGCTAAAGTTTGTTATATTTTCCCAAATAATGGAAATATTATTCTTGCAGCAAGTCAAGCTAAAGAAGTTTTAAAAGATGAATATGATATAAGAGTAATTCCTACAAAAACTATTATGCAAGGTGTTGTAAGTGCTATGAATTTTAATCCAGATTTAAGCAATGATGATAATGAATCTGCATTAAATGATGCTATTTCTGCTGTTAAAAGTGGGGCTGTCACTTTCTCAATTAAAGATACTGAAATCAATGGAGTAAGTGTGAAAAAAGATGAATATATGGCAATTAGAGAATCTAAAGATATTATTTCTTCTTTTAAAGATAAATTTGATGCTCTACGTGATTTAATTAAACATTTAGTTGATGAAGATAGTGCTCTTGTTACTATCCTTTATGGAGAAGATGTTAGTGATGAAGATGCCAATGCATTAATTGATGAATTTAATAATGAATATCCAGATTTTGAATTTGATATTCGCAAAGGAAATCAGCCAGTTTACAGTTTTATTGTTGGCGTTGAATAAAAAAATTGGCCTTTCTTTTGAAAGGCCTTTTTACAAGGAGCTAGTATGAAATTTGTTATTGATATGATGGGTGGAGATCATGGAGTTGAAACCACAATTGGTGCTGTTAAAGAATTCTTAAAATTGCATGATGATGTTTATTTTTATTGTGTTGGTAATGTTGAATGTTTATCTCCTCTTGAAGGGTTAGATAGAGTTACAATTGTTCCATCAATTGAAGTTTTAAAGATGGATGTTGATCCAATGGAAGCAATGCATAAAAAAGATTCTTCTTTAAATATTGCTATGGAAACCTATTTAAAAGAAAATTGTGATTGTTTAGTTAGTGCTGGAAGTACTGGCGCTTTAGTAAGTGAAGGTGTTTTTAAAATTAAAAGAATGGCTGGAATTAAAAGACCTTGTTTAGTTTCGCCTTTCCCAACAGTTATTAAAGGTAAAAATTTTGTTTGTGCTGATTTAGGTGCAAATACTGAAAATACTAGTGAAAACTTGCTTCAATTTGCAAAAATTACTTCTATTTTCTATCGCATTGCCTATAATTGTGAAAACCCAAAAGTATATTTATTAAATAATGGAACAGAGGAAGAAAAGGGTAATAATTTAATGAAGGAAACGTATCAATTATTAAAGAATGATCCTTCAATTAATTTTAAAGGTAATATGGAAGCAAGAGAACCTTTAAATGGTGAATGTGATGTTTTAATTACAGATGGATTTACAGGTAATATTTTTCTTAAATCAACTGAAGGTGCTTGTAAAGTTATGTCTAATTTGATTAAGAGATCATTTAAAACTAATTTTATGACCAAAATCGGTTATCTTTTTGCCAAAAAAGGTTTTAAAGATATGAGCGAGACAATGGATTATAAATCAACTGGAGGTGCCATGCTTTTAGGTGTTAATGGGTTGTTAATTAAAGCTCATGGAAGTAGCGATGTTAGAACATTTGTTTCATCTTTAAAGATTGGTTATAGACTATCTAAGAATGATATAATTAATAAAATTAAGGAAAATTTATAAAAGATGGAGGATTTAATTCAGTTTTTTAAAAAATTTCATATAAAAATTAAGAATGTTGAGCTTTATGAAATGGCTTTCACACATTCTTCTTTTAATAGTGAAGCAAAAACTCACCATCATGATTATGAAAGATTAGAGTTTATGGGAGACTCTGTTTTAGGTTTTGTTGTAGCAAGTTTATTATACAATTATCATCCTGAATTAAGAGAAGGCGATTTAACAAAAGCTAAAGCAAGTTTAGTTCAAACAAAATCTTTAGCAGAATATGCTAGAAAACTTAATTATCAACACTATATTAGAGCAGGTCATTCAATTCCAAGTGAAGAATTGTTAAAAAATAATTCAATTTTAGAAGATATTTTTGAAGCAGTTATAGGAGCAATTTATTTAGATCAAGGAATTAAAGTTGCAACTCAATTTATTACAAGTATTTTTCTTGAAGATGTTATTAATTTTAAAATGGAAGATATTAAAGATTATAAATCTATGCTTCAAGAGATTATTCAATGTGAGCATAGAGAATCTGTTTCTTATAAAACAGTTTCAGAAAAAGGTCCACCTCATGATAAAACATTTTTTGTTGAAGTATATTTTAATAATATATGTTTAGGAAAAGGAGTTGGTAAAAGTAAAAAAGAAGCCGAGCAAAGTGCTGCTTGTGATGCATTAAGAAAGACAGTTAAATAGTATGGGATTATTTAAGTTTTTAAAAGAAAAATTATTTAAGAAAAAAGAGAAAAAAGAAGAAGAAGTAAAACAAGCTGAATCTATTGAAAAATATGATAAAGGAATGGCAAAATCACGAAAAGAGTTTTCTTCTAAGCTTGATGAACTTACAAAAAAGTATAAGGTAGTAAATGAAGACTATTTTAATGAGCTCGAAGAAATTTTAATAGAAGCAGATTGTGGTGTCTCTTTTGCCTTAAATATTATTGATGAACTTTTAGATGAATCAAAAGAAAAAAATATAACTTCTCCGAAAGAAATTAATGAATTATTAGTAGATAAAATGTTTTTAAATTATTTAAAAGAAGGAGAAGATATTGTTAATGAAATAGATTTTTCTTCTACTCCTAGAGTACTTTTAGTAATGGGAGTTAATGGAGTTGGAAAAACTACAACTATTGCAAAACTTGCTTATAGATATATTAAACAAAATAAAAAAGTTACTCTTGTTGCAGCTGATACTTTTAGAGCTGGAGCAAAAGAACAACTTACAGTTTGGGCTGAAAGATTAAATTGTAATATTGTAACAGGAAATGATAATGAAGATCCAGCTAGTGTGGCTTTTAAAGGTGTTAAAGAAGGAACGGAAAATCATAGTGATTTAATAATTATAGATACTGCTGGTAGACTTCAAAATAAGAAGTCTTTAATGGATGAATTAAAGAAAATTACTAAAGTAATTAAAAAAGAAAACAGTAATCCTATTGAGTCATTTCTTGTTATTGATGCAACAACTGGTCAAAATGGTGTTTCACAAGCTACTGCTTTTAAAGAATTAACCGATATTACTGGCATTGTTATTACAAAAATGGATGGAACTAGCAAGGGTGGAATTATTCTTGCTATTAGGCAAGAGTTAGGAATTCCTGTTCGTTTCATTGGACTTGGTGAAAAAATGGATGATTTAGAAGAATTTGATTTAGATAAATATTTATATGGACTTTGCAGTGGATTAATTAAGAATGAAGAAAATTGAAGAATTTGACTACATTAACAATCTATTTTTAATTTATGGAAATTTATTAACTGAGAAACAAAAAGAAATTGTAGAACAATATTATGTTTACAATCTTTCCTTAAGTGAAATTAGTGAAAATATTAATATTTCAAGAAGCGCAGTTAGTGATTCATTACTTCATGCTAAAGATAATCTTCTTAAATATGAAGAAGAATTAAAAATATATGAAAAACAAGGCAAAATTAAGGATATTGTTGATAAAAGTAATAATATTGATGAATTAAAAAAGTGTATATTGGAGGTAATTAACGATGGCATTTGAAGCTTTACAAGAAAAGTTTTCTAGAATTGTTAAGACAATAAAAGGAGAATCAAAACTTACTGAGAAAAACATGGAAGCCATGTTAAAGGAAGTTCGTATTGCCCTTTTAGAAGCAGATGTAAATTATAAAGTTGTTAAAGTTTTTGTCTCTAATGTAAAAGAGAAAGCTCTTGGTCAACAAGTTTATACAAAATTAAATCCAAGTGAAATGGTTATTAAAATTGTTAAAGATGAACTTGTTGAACTTTTAGGTTCTGATAGAAGTGAATTAGCATATAACAAAAATAAGCCAACAATTATTATGCTTGTTGGTCTTCAAGGTAGTGGTAAAACAACAACTGCTGCAAAACTTGCTAATTTAATGAAAAATAAGCTTAAAAAGAAGGTTCTTTTGGCTGCTTGTGATGTTTACCGTCCTGCTGCTATTGATCAACTTGCTCAACTTGCTAGTGAACTTAAAGTTGATTTAGTTAATATGGGAGATAAAGTTAATCCTGTGGATATAGCATTAAAAGCTAAAGAAAAAGCATATAATGATCATTATGATGTTTTAATTATTGATACGGCGGGTCGTCTTCAAATTGATGAGCCTTTAATGGAAGAACTTAAAAATATAAAAGAAAAGGTTAAACCTGATGAAATTTTGCTTTTAACTGATGCCCTTGCTGGTCAAGATACCGTAAATGTTGCTAAAACTTTCAATGATACTTTAGGATTAACTGGAGATATCATGTCTAAAATGGATGGTGATAGTAGAGGTGGTGCCGCTTTAAGTATAAGTTATGTTACAGGAGTTCCAATCAAATTTATTGGAACTGGGGAAAAGATAACTGATTTAGATATATTTTATCCAGAAAGAATGGCTGAAAGAATTTTAGGAATGGGTGATGTTTTATCTCTTATTGATAAAGTTCAAGAAAATATTGATGAAAATGAGGCAAAAAAAGCTGTTAATAAAATGATGGGCGGGAAATTTACTCTCGATGATATGCTAGATCAAATGAAACAAGTTAAAAAACTTGGCAGTTTAAAATCGTTGATGAAATTAATTCCTGGTGCTCCAAAGATTAGTGATGAGCAATTTAAATTAGTAGAAGATGAAATGAAAAATTTTGAAGTCATCATTAATTCTATGACTAAAGAAGAAAGAGAAAATCCTGAAATTTTAAAAAATAGTAGAAAATGTAGAATAGCTAAAGGCAGTGGAAAAACGAATGCTGATGTTAATAGAGTCTTAAAGAAATATGAAGAGATGAAAAAGCAAACTAAATTGTTAAAGGAAATGAAAAAAGGAGGGAGATTCCCTAGTGGTTTTTAGTAAATTTCTTTCCTTTTTCAATCGCTTTTAATTCTTCATCGCTTAATTTATTATTTTCAAATTGTTCAATTAATTTTAAATCGGTTTTTGATAATTTTAATTTTTTAAATAAATCTGGTCTATATTTTTTTGTATATCCTAAAGACATTTTATGTCTATATTTCTCAATAACCCTATGATTTCCTGAATATAATATATCAGGAACACATTTATTATCAAATTCATATGGTTCAGTATATTGAGGATATTCAATTAAATCGTTGTTAAAAGTCTCTTCTTTTATAGAGTCGTTATTAATAACTCCATTAACTAATCTAGATATTGCATCAATAATAACAAAACTAGCAGTTTCTCCTCCAGTTAATATGTAATCACCAATTGATATTTCTTCATCAAAATATGAATAAACTCTTTCATCAATCCCTTCATAATGACCACAAAGAATAACTATTTCTTCTTCTTTTGACAAAGATAAAGCTATTTTTTGATTAAAAACTTTACCTCTTGGACTCATTATTATTTTTTTTGAATTAGGGGATGAAGAAGCTTTTAAAGCATCAACGATTGGTTGACATTTCATTATTAATCCAGCACCTCCACCAATCGGAGGAGTATCTGTTCGATGATTTTTATCAAGTGTATATTCTCTAATGTTAACTATTTTGACCTCAATTAATTTTTTTTCAATGGCTCTAGCAATAATTGACGAAGATAAAAAACTTTCATACATTGAAGGGAAAGTAGTTAGAATAATAAATCTCATAATAATCCTTCAATTACATGTATCGTAATTGTCTTATTTTCTAAATCAACATTTTTAATAAAGAAATCGTTGAAAGGAACAAAAGAAATTTTACCTTCAATAGTTTTAATTTTTAATGTTAAATTTGCTGGAAATTCTTCAATTTCAATAGTAATTCCCACTTCTTTTTTATCTTCATCGTATACTTTAAGATCTTTTAAATCATCATAATAAAATTCATTTTTTAGAAGAATAGATTCGTCCTTCATACAGAAAATATCATGATTCTTTAGATTTTCAACTTGTTCAACACTCGTGAACTCTTTAAAACTTATTGCATCAAATTTTGCATCTTTAATTCTAAATGATTTAACTGTAACGGGAATATAATTATTATCTACTTGAATATATAGTTTATTTCCCTTTTTATATCTAATTTCTTTAAATGAGGTTGTTGAAAATATCTTAATTTCACCATTAAGACCTATTGAATTAACAATACGAGCCACTCTTAAATATTGCATAATTAAATATAAAAAAGGAAGTAAATTCCTTAATTTTCTTCCTTATTTTCTTCAAAAGATTCGAACTTTAATCCGACTCTTTTGTGATCGAGTTTGCCAGCAATTGTAAGAATATCTCTTAAAGCATTTGCGACACACCCTTTTTTTCCAATTAAACGAGCACAATCTTCGTTTTGAGCACAAACTAGGAAAGTAACTTTCTTTTCATCTTCGCTTGGTAATTCTCTAATTAATAATGTTTCTGGTTTTGAAACGATTGGATCAATAAGAGTATGAATTAAAGCGATGTAATCCATAGTTATTATTCTCCTTTTGTAGCTTTAGCTTTGTTAAAGATATCTTTTTCTTTCAATAAAGCTTTAACTGTATCGCTAAATTGAGCACCATTTTTTACCCATTTAATAGCGATTTCTTCATTAAGTACGACACCATCAACAATACCTTTTTTAGGATCATATGTACCAATTTGTTCAAGGTATCTTCCATCTTTTGAATATCTTGAATCGGCAGCAACGATTCTATAGAAAGGAAGTTCATGTCTTCCGCATCTAGCTAATCTAATTTTGACCATAACATTCTCCTTTTTTAATTGCTTTAATATAATAGAAAAATATATTATTACTGTCAAGTATTTTTACTTAACAGTATAATATTTTATCTTTACTTTATTATATTTTTTTATTATTATTATAAAGCACAAAATATTTGTGATACGGACGGTCCGCTTTAATTAGTCACATTATATGAACGTCAAGAGAACGATTTACGAAAGGGGAATGCTTATGGATAAAAATTTAGCTAAAAAAGTTACTGCTTCCCAACTTAGAACTGATCTTCCAGAATTTAAAAGTGGTGATACTGTTAAAGTTTCAGTAAGAATCACAGAAAACGGAAAATCAAGAATTCAAATTTTTGAAGGTGTTGTTATTGCTCGTAGAGGCGGTGGAGTTGCTGAAACATTCACAGTTAGAAAAATGAGCGGTAGTATTGGAGTTGAAAGAATCTTCCCAGTACAATCACCAAATGTTGTAAGTGTTGAAGTAGTTAAAAAAGGTAAAGTTAGAAGAAACAAAATTACTTATATCCGTTCAAGAAGCGGAAAAGCTGCTAGAATTAAACAAATTCTATAGTTTATACAAAAAATATATTGATTTTGTGACTAGGGTAGGCAAAAGCCTACCTTTTTAAATTAAATAATTCAATTTATTAACTTAAAAAATTAATGTAAAATATTTACAACATAGGAATTAATTATGAATAACAATAGCGAAAAGAATATTCACTGGTTTCCAGGACATATGAAAAAAGCAAGCGATCAAATTAAAGACAAACTTAAGCTTGTTGATTTTGTTATATGCCTTTTAGATGCAAGAAGCCCTTATTCAACCTTTAACAAATATTTATTAAAAATTGTTGAAAATAAGCCTAAATTGTTTATTTTAAATAAAGAAGATTTGGCTGATGATAGTATCACTTCTTTATGGATTAATAAGTTAAATACCGAAGGAAACAAATGTATATCTTTAAGTTTAGATAACAAAAATAATAAAAATAAATTAATGAATGCTATTAATGATTTTATTAAACTTAAACAAGAAAAAATGGCATTAAAAGGAATTAAAAAAAGTAAATGTAGAGCAATGGTTATAGGAATTCCTAATGTTGGTAAATCAACTTTTATTAATTATTTGTTAGATAAAAAACAAATGAAAGCTGCTAATACTCCAGGTTTTACAAAGTCAATTTCATGGGCAAAAGTTAATGAATATTTTGAAATTATGGACACTCCAGGCATATTAGAGCCTAAATTTGAAAATAAAATAAATGGAATAAATCTTGCCTTAATTGGTTCTATAAAAGAAAATATTTTACCAATTAATGAACTGTCTTATTTTGCTTTAGACTTTTTAAGGCTTAACTATAAAAAAGAAGTGGAAAATCGCTATAAAATTGAAAATATTAGCAATATTTCTAATGAAGAATTTTTCAAGATAGTTGCCAAAAACAGAGGTTTTTTGTTAACTGGAAATAGTTTGGATGTTGAAAAGGCAGAATATATATTTTTAAATGAATTTAAAAATGGAATAATTACAAAATTTACTTTAGAAAGACCTTAATATGTTAAATGAAGAAGAAAAATACTATGAATTAGGATTTAAATTCATTGTAGGATGTGATGAAGCTGGAAGAGGTCCACTTTGTGGACCAGTAGTTGCTGCTGCTTGTATTTTGCCCATTTCTTTTAATAATGAATTAATTAATGATTCTAAAAAATTGACTGAAAAGAAAAGAAATGAAGCTTTTAAATTAATTAAAGATAACGCTATAGCTTATGGAATTGGTGTGGTAAATGCTACTGAAATTGATAAAATTAATATATATGAAGCAAGTAGAAAAGCTATGTTATTAGCACTAAAAAATATGAATCATGATGTTGATATAATTTTTACAGATTGTATGCCTTTAACATTTAATGGTATAAAAGCTAATTCGATTGTAAAGGGTGATGCAAGATTTAAGAATATAGCTGCTGCTAGTATATTAGCTAAGGTTACTAGAGATATGTTGATGGATGATTATGATAAACTTTATCCTCAATATGATTTAAAACATAATAAAGGTTATGGAACAAAAAAACATCTTGAAGCATTAGATAAATATGGACCAATAGAAGGTTTTCATAGGTTTTCATATGGGCCAGTATTAGAGGCATATAATAAAGATTTGAAATTGAAAGTATAAAAAAATATAAAAACGGCGTCTTGTATAATAGGAGGTCGTTTTTTATGAATACGAGGGAATTATTACTCTACTTAACCTTAAAACTTAATGGTGATTGGGATAACATTTTAGACTTTATTAAGAAGAAATGCAGAGTAGATAAAAACGAATTAGAAAATTACGTTAATGGATTCAGTGGTAATTATATAACTTTATTAGATCCAGAATATCCAGAATGCTTAAAAACAAGCAGAAAGCCACCGTTTGTATTATTTTATAAGGGAGATATTAATCTTCTTTCGAGTCCAAGGCATTTAATGCTTGGGGTAATTGGAGCGAGGAATAACACAGATTATGGACTAAAAAATTGTCGAAAAATAGTTAAGGAAATGAACGAAGATGTAATTATTATAAGTGGACTTGCAAAAGGGATTGATGGAATTGCCCATCAAGCAGCTATGGAATGTAAAAAAAGAACTATTGCTGTACTTGGATGTGCAATTAATAAAATATATCCAAGCGATAATTCAACTTTATATGATGATATTGTTAGAAATAATGGGGTAATTATTAGCGAGTATGGTCCAAATGTTGAAACAGGATGTGATAACTTTTTATTAAGGAATAGAATAATAGCATCATTAGCAGACACTTTATTGGTTATTGAAAGTTATAATAGAAGTGGATGTATGTCAACAGTTTCTTTTGCTTTAGAAGAAAATAGAAATATTTGTTGTCTTCCTTTTTGTGCAAATGAACAAAGTAACTGTAACAGATTGATTAAAGAAGGAGCATATTTGGTTGAGAGTGCAAAAGATGTAGAAGAAATTTTAAATCCTTAAATATATATCTATATTTAATAGGGATAGTAGAATTTTTTGTGCTTTACAAAACTAAAAAATATATCTATATTTATTAAGCACAGAGGAAATTATGAAATTAGTTATCGTTGAATCACCTGCTAAAAGTAAAACTATAGGGCATTACCTTGGAAGTGACTATGATGTCGAAGCCAGTGTTGGACATGTTAGAGATCTTGCAATTCAAGGTAAAGAAGGTTTAGGAATTGATATTTCTAACGATTTTAAGCCTACATATGTTGTAAATAAAGACAAAACTGCTGTTGTTAAATCTTTAAAGGCTAAGGCAAAAAAAGCTGATGAAATTTTACTTGCAACCGACCCTGATAGAGAAGGAGAAGCTATTGCTTGGCACTTGGCTGAAGTTTTATCTTTACCAATTGAAAAAACTAAAAGACTTGAGTTCCATGAAATTACTAAAAAATCTATTTTAAATGCTATTGACCATAGTAGAACTATTGATATGAATTTAGTTCATTCTCAAGAAGCAAGAAGAATTATTGATAGGATTTTAGGATTTAGATTATCAAAATTATTACAAAGCAAAATTAAGAGTCAATCAGCTGGAAGAGTACAATCAGCAACTTTAGGAATAATTTGTGATCACGAAAAAGAAATTTTAAACTTTGTTAGTGAAGAATATTGGACTATTAATTCTTCGATTAAAAAAGATGATAAAGAAATTAAAATTGAATTATTAAAAGATGGAAATGGTAAAGTCGAGCTTAAAAATAAAGAACAAGCTGATAAATTTATTAGTAAATTAAATAAGAAATTAGTTGTTAACGATATTAAAAAAACAACGAAATCAATTGCTAGTAAAGATCCTTTTAGAACTTCAACTCTTGAGCAAAGCGCCTATTCAAATCTTGGATTTAAAACAAAAACTACTGCTAGTGTTGCTCAATCTCTATATGAAGGTGTTGAAACTAATGAGGGCTTAGTTGGTTTAATTACTTATATGAGAACTGATTCTACAAGAATTAGTGATGCTTTTGTTGCGGAAGCGAAAGAATATATTATTAATACTTATGGTGATGTTTTTTATAAAGGCACAAAAGTAAATAAGAATGTTAAACTTCAACAAGATGCTCATGAATGTATTAGACCAACAAGCATCTATAGAACACCAAAATCAATTAAACAGTATTTAAATGATAGACAATATAAACTTTATAAATTAATTTATGATAGAACGATTGCTTCGTTAATGAGCGATAAAATAAATGAAATTACCACTGTTTCCTTTTTAGATAATAATGTTGAATTTGTTGCTAAAGGGAGCGTTAATGTTTTTCCTGGATATAATATCATCAAAATTGATAAAGAAAATGAAGGTGACTTACCAATATTTAATGTTGGAGAAGAGTATGAATTCTTCACTTTAGAAGCTGTTCAAAACTTTACTAAGCCACCATTAAGATATAATGAGGGAAAATTGGTAAAAATAATGGAAGAAGATGGAATTGGAAGACCATCGACTTATGCTTCAACCATTCAAACTTTAATTACTAGGAAATATATTACAAGTGATAAAGAAGGATTAACTCCTACTGAACAAGGAATGTTAACAAGCAATGTTTTAAAGAAATATTTTTCAGATTTAATGAATGTTGAATATACAGCTAATATGGAATCTGAATTAGACAAAGTTCAAGAAGGAAGTGTAAATGAAATTGAATTAATTAGAAAGTTTTATGATTCGTTTAATAAGACTTATCTTGATGCTAAAGAAAAAATTTACAAAGAACCATTAAAAACTACTGGAGAAAAATGTCCTGTTTGTGGAGGTGATTTAGTCTTTAGAAAAGGTAGATATGGTGAATTTATTAGTTGTATAAATTACCCAAAATGTAAATATGTAAAAAAAGAAGAAAAAGAAGCTCCAAAAGAGGTTGGGAGAAATTGTCCTTCTTGTGGAAGTCCTTTAGTTTATCGTAAAAATAAAAAAGGAGATGAGTTTATTGCTTGCAGTGCATATCCAAGTTGCAAATATATTGAATCAATTGAAGACCCAATTTTAAAAGATGCTCCAACTAAAGTTTGTCCAAGTTGTGGAGGAACTTTAACATTAAGAAAATATAGAAAGAGTTACTTCTATGGTTGCTCAAATTACCCAAAGTGCAAGCATAGTGAACCATATGAGAAAAAATAATATTAGAGTAAACGTAATCGGTGCTGGACTTGCTGGATGTGAAGTAAGTAACTTTTTAGCAAACCATGGTATAAAAGTTGATCTATACGAAAAAAGACCTGTCGCAAGTTCTCCTGCTCATCACACTGACCTTTTTGGTGAACTTGTTTGTTCAAATTCTTTAAAGTCAAGAAAACTAGATAATGCTTGTGGTCTTTTAAAAAAGGAAATGGAAGAACTTGGTAGTTTAATGATTGAAGCTAGTAAAGTTAGTGAAGTTAAGGGTGGCGATTCATTAAATGTTGATAGAGAAGTCTTTTCTACCTATATAACAAAAAAGATTAAAGAAAATAAAAATATAGAAATTCATTATGAAGATGTTGATGATTTTAAAGAAGGAATTAATATTATTTGTACTGGTCCTTTAACTTCTAAACCACTTCTTGATAAGATTCAAGAAACGGTTAATGATAAAATTTATGGTTTTTTTGATGCTTCTGCTCCAATTGTTGATAAATCAACAATCGATTTAAGTAATGCTAAATATGGAAGTAGATATGAAAATGATAATGATGATGTTTATATAAATCTGCCTTTTACAAAAGACCAATTTGATAAATTTTATGAAGAATTAATTAATGCAAAAAGAGCTCCTCTTCATGATTTTGATGTAAATTATTTTGAAGGTTGTTTGCCTATTGAAGTAATTGCATCAAGAGGATATAAGACGTTGCTTCATGGACCATTAAAACCTGTTGGTTTCGATTTTGAAACTGAACCTTATGCAGTTTGTCAATTAAGAAAAGATGATTTAATTGGAAATCTATATAATATTGTTGGTTTTCAAACTAATCTAACTTATCAAGAACAAAAAAGAGTTTTTTCTTTAATTCCTGGTCTTGAAAATGCAAAATTTGTAAGATATGGATTAATGCATCGAAATTCTTACATTTATGCTCCAAAAATTTTAAACGATTTTTCAATGGTCAAAACAAAAAAAGATGTATATATTGCTGGTCAGCTTAGTGGGGTTGAGGGATATGTTGAAAGTGCTGCAAGTGGATTGCTTGTTGGATACTACTGTTTAGCCAATATTTTATGTTTGGATATAAAACCTCTTTCTTTTAACACAGTTTTAGGATCATTAATTAGATATATTACTCATACTGGAATAAATAATTTTTCACCAATGAACGCTAATTTTGGTATAATGTTTGGTGCAAACTCATTAAAAAAAGAAGCTCTTGTTGAAAGAAGTCTAAAGCATATCGAGTTATTTAAAAAACAGTTTAATGAACAGAATTGAAAGCGAATTTATTGATTATTTAAGACATGATTTGCAATATAGTGAAAATACATTAATTGCATATAAGCAAGATTTAGAGTGTTATTTTGATTTTTTATATGCTAAAAACATCGATTTTACAAAAATTAATAAAGTTGAAATTCGTTCTTTTATGCAAGAAAGATTATCTTATGTTAATGATAAAGGTAAGTTAGAAAGTGAAAGAACATTAAGAAGAAGAATTTGTTGCTTAAGAAAGTTTTATAAATATCTCTTAAAAAGAGAGATTGTAACATCTAATCCGTTTTTAGCAATTAGACAAGCTAAAGTTCATAACAAAATGCCTGATGTTCTTTATAGTTCTCAAATCGATGAATTATTAAAAAGAAATAGCGAAAGAACAGATGAATTAAAAGATAGGGATCAAGCATTGCTAGAAATTATGTATAGTTCAGGCTTAAGGTGTAGCGAAGTTGTTAATTTAAAAGTAAGTGATGTAAATTTTGCGTCAAGATTTATAAGAGTTTTTGGTAAAGGTAAAAAAGAAAGAATAGTTCCTTTTAGTGAGTCTGCTAAAATTACTCTTGTAAAATACGTTAAGGGTTTAAGAAATGAATTATTGAGTAGAAATGAAAATAGAAGTGGGAATTCATATGTATTTTTATCAAGTAAAGGTGAGAAATTGACGAATAGAGGTCTTGAATACATTATGCAAACAATCGTTAAGAAGACTGGTTTAAATCTTGGATTTGAACTTCATCCTCATACCTTGCGCCATACTTTTGCTACTCACTTACTAGAAGGTGGAGCTGACTTAAGATTAATTCAAGAAATATTAGGGCACGAATCAATTAATACTACCCAAATATATACACATGTATCTAAAGATACTTTAAGAGCCCAATATGATATGTACTTTCCTAAAGGAAAGAAATCTTAAAAAATATTGAAAACTTATTATTAAATTGATAGAATAAAAAGACTTTTGGAAACAAAAGAATACGCACACTATGGATTCGTTTGCCTAGTCTCCTTTTAAGGAGGGATATTCGTTCGAAATAGTGGAGGCTTAACAAATTGGAGGAGTCAAAATGACTGAAGAAAAGGAAATTGTCGCTGAAGCAACTAGCGAAGTAAAAGAAGAAGCTGCTAACGTTATGGAAAGCGTAGTTAGAGATGAAAACGCTGAAATTATTACATTAAAGAAATTAATCGATAATGGAGTTCATTATGGTCACCAAACAAGAAAATGGAATCCAAAAATGAAACCATACATCTACTGCCCAAGAAATGGTGTTTATATTATTGATTTAAACAAAACAAAAGAAGGTATTGAAGCTGCTTATGCTAAACTAAAAGAAATTGTTACTGATGGTGGAAAAGTTTTATTAGTTGGTACAAAAGAAAACGCTAAAGAAATTGTAAAAGAAGAAGCTGAAAGAAGTGGATCATTCTACATTAATAATAGATGGTTAGGTGGAATTTTAACAAACTTTAAAACAATCAGAACAAGAACAAGAAAATTAAAAGACCTTGAAGCTGCTGAAGTTGATGGTGAATGGGATAAATTACCAAAGAAAGAAGCTAGTAAATTAGTTAAAGAAAAAGAAAAATTAGCAAAGAACCTTGAAGGTATTAAAGAAATGGTAAAAGTACCAAATGCTCTTATCGTTGTCGACCCAACTCAAGAACATAATGCTATTTTAGAAGCAAGAAAATTACACATTCCTGTATTTGCTATTTGTGATACTAACTGTGATCCTGATGGAATTGATTATGTAATTCCTGGAAATGATGATGCTAATAAGAGTGTTAAACTCATTGTCAGTGTTTTAAATGATGCTATTGTTGAAGCAAAAGGTGGATTACCAGAAGTTGCTTACTTAAAAGAAGAAGGAACTGAAGAAGTAACTATGAAAGATGCTCTTCGCCAAGCTGATAGAGAAAACGCTTTAAGAATCGCTGCAAGACGTGAAATGCAAAGAGAAAAACTTGAAAGAGAAAAAGCTAGAAGAGAAGCTTTTGCTGCTAAACGTGAAGAAAATAAAGATGGCGCTCAAGAAATAAAAGAAGGCGAAAAACCAACAAAAAAACCTATTAGAAGAGCTCCAAAGAAAACTGAAGAAGTAAAAGAAGGAGAATAAAAATGGCTAGCAATATTGAATTAATTAAGATTCTTAGAGAAAGAACAGGAGCCGGTATGATGGATTGCAAACGTGCTCTTGATGAAACAAACAATGACGTTGATAAAGCAACCGATTGGTTAAGAGAAAAGGGTATTGCTAAACAAGCTAAGAAAGCTGATAGAATTGCTGCAGAAGGATTAGCTTTAATTGAAAAATGCTGCTGTGGTGCTGCTTGTGTTTGTGAAGTTAACTGCGAAACAGATTTTGTTGCAAACTCTGACCCATTTAAAGCTCTTGTTTCTGAATGTTGTAAGAAAGCTTTAAGTACAAAACCAGCTGATGTTGCTGCTTTAAGTGAAGCTGTTAAAACAGAATTTACTGATGCTGCCGTTAAACTTGGAGAAAAATTAACAATTAGAAGATTTGATATTGTTTACACAAATGAAGGTGAAGGTTTAGGAACTTACATTCATCAAGGTGGAAAGATTGCTGTTATTGTTAGACTTGAAAAAGATAATCCTGAATTAGCAAAGGGTTTGGCTATGCAAATTGCTGCTAATTCACCAAAATATGTTTTAGAATCTGATATTCCTGCATCAGTTATTGAAGCTGAAACAAAGATTCAATTAGAAGCCAGCAAAAACGATCCAAAATTAGCTAATAAACCAGAAGCTGCTTTAGCTAACATTGTTAAAGGTAAAGTTCATAAGATTTTAAGTGAATCAGTTCTTGCTGAACAAGATTATCTTCTTGATCCATCAAAGAAAGTTGGTGATGTTTTAAAAGCTGCTGATAATAAAGTTTTACAATTCATCCGTTACCAAGTTGGTGAAGGACTTGAAAAGAGACATGATGACTTTGCAAAAGAAGTTATGGCTCAAGTAAAATAATTCTAAAAATCACAATTAATTAAGGCACTTTTGTGCCTTTTTGTTTATAATAATTATATGGAACCAAAATATAAAAAAGTAATACTTAAATTGAGTGGCGAGGCAATTGCTGATTCCTCTAATTCTATCTTAAATCCAAAGAAATTAAGTGATATCGTTTCATTAATTGAAACTTTATTTAAATGTGGAGTTAAAGTTGGAGTAGTAATAGGAGCTGGTAATATTTTTAGAGGAAGGATAGCTGTTGATAACGGGATCGATACAGAAAGTGGAGATTACATGGGAATGATAGGAACTGTTATTAATTTAAAAGCTATCTCAAGTTTATTAAATCAAAGAAACATTCCTAATGTTCTTTATAGTGCTTTAAATGTTGAAAATGTTACTAAGCATTATGATGTTGAAATAGCAAAAAAAGACTATGAAAATAGTGTAGTTTTATTGGCTGGAGGTATTGGAAAACCAAATTTCACCACTGATACATGTGCTGCACTAAGAGCTGTTGAATTAGATGCCGAATTAATTTTAGCAGGTAAATATGGGGTCAAAGGAGTTTACGATAAAGATCCAAGACTTTATAAAGATGCAAAATTTTTAGAAAAATTAACTTATCAAGAAGTTCTTGATATGGATTTAAAAGTTATGGATAAAACAGCTATTAGTTTGTTGTTACATAGCAATGTTATTACAAAAGTTTTTTCGATGGATGATATGAATAATTTTATTTTAGCCATTGAAGATAAAGATATAGGTACAATAATAAAGGAGAAATAATATGGATATTTTATCAAATGTCGAACAAAGAATGAGTAAAGCAATTAGTAATTTTCAAGATGCTATTGCTGTTTTAAGAACTGGAAGAGCTAACGCAGCACTTTTAGAGAATATTGAATGTGATTATTACGGTGATAGAATGAACATCACCTCAATTGCAGCAATTAAAGTTCCTGAACCAAGGCAATTATTAATTGTTCCTTATGATCAAGGCGATATTAAAACTATCGTTGCTGCTATTAATGCTAGTGATATTGGAATTAATCCAGTTGTTGATGGAAAACAAATTCGTCTTGTTATTCCACCATTAACGGAAGATAGAAGAAAAGAACTTGTTAAAAAAGCAAAAGGCTACTCCGAAGAAGCAAAAGTTGCTATTAGAAATATAAGAAGAGATGCAATT
Source organism: Bacilli bacterium (assembly GCA_016302065.1). GTDB lineage: Bacteria > Bacillota_I > Bacilli_A > RFN20 > CAG-826 > Onthovivens. The sequence goes on from JAEDOI010000011.1 coordinate 18,964, forward strand.
GATGCTGTAAAGAAAGATGAAACTTATACTGAGGATACAAGAAAGCAAGAAGAACAAGAAATTCAAAAAATTACTGATAAGTATACTAAAAAAGTCGATGAATTATTAAAAGTTAAAGAATCAGAAATTATGGCTATTTAGTTATGCATAATGGTAATAATAGAATAAAAATAAATGATGTTAGCAATGAGGCTAAACATTCTTTAGTTAGTAGACTTATAGTTAGTGCAGTTTTACTTATAATCGTTCTACCTTGTATAATTTTAGGTGATTATATTTTCATGGGATTGGTTTTAGTATGCTCATTACTTTCAGCATATGAAATTTGTAAAGCTCCACAATCTATTGAAAAGAAATTTAATAATATTATATTTGTTTTTGCGTTTTTTATGATGATATTAATGGTCTTTTGGACATTTTCTCGAAGGCTTATTGATAGTTACTTGTTGCATGAATATACTCCAGCAAATAAAAATTTACCATTTACATATAATATTTATACAGGATTTAGTTCTCCAACAATCTCTCTTTCAGCATTTGTTATATGTATGGTGTTTTTCTTCTTAATGGTTCTTATTGATAAAAGTTTTACAATTCATGATGCGTTTTATTTTATTGGAATGCTCTTTATTGTTTCACTTGGTTACCAAACATTAATGTATTTAAGGTTATATCCATCGTATGCAATTTCTACAGCTATAAGTTATAATGAAAGTTTATTTAATCAAGGTGAAGTAATGAAAATAACACAAGAAGAGTTAGATTCTTTGAAGGCATTATTAAATGATCCTTGGTATAAATATGGAGAATCTGCTTTATTATTCATTTATATGTGCTTAGGTACATTAGTAACTGATGCTGGAGCTTATTTAACAGGAATGTTATTTGGTAAACATAAATTATGTCCTCGTATTAGCCCTAAAAAGACAGTAGAAGGGTTTGTTGGAGGTATAATATTTAGTATAGTTATTACTTTAACATTTGCTTTTTCATTAGTATTTACTGGTCATCCAATAGTTTATGGATTGCTTGATAGAGAACATTGGTATTTTATTCTTGTAATTAGTTTGTTAATGCCATTTGTTTCATCTTTTGGTGATCTTTTATTTAGCTGTGTAAAAAGAGGATATCAAGTTAAAGATTTTGGAAGAATATTAAAAAGTCATGGCGGAATTTTAGATAGAGTTGATAGTGTTTTAGTTACATCAATTTTACTTGGATTAATTATTCCATTATTTAATGAAATTTTAAGAATTATAGAAATTACTAAATAATGAAATTTATATTATTAGGAATAAATGGGTCAATTGGAAAGACCACTTTAAAAGTATTTGAAACTATAAAAAATAAGTGGGAAATCGTAGGGTTTTCTATTGGAGATGATGCTAAGAATGTTGATGAACTAATTAATAAATACCATCCTTTAGCTATCTCTTTTAAAAATGAAAAAGATTATTATTTATATAAAAGTTTATATCCTAATATTAAATTCTTTTTTGGATTTGAATCTTATTTAAAACTTTTAGATTTAGAATATGATTGTTTGATTAATGCTTTATCTGGTTTTAATGGTTTAGAGCCTACCTTAAAATGCTTAGAAAACAATAAAACTGTACTTCTAGCTAATAAAGAATCTTTAGTTGTTGGAGGCGATTTAATAAAGAAAACGCTTAAAACGAGTGGCAAATTAATTCCAATTGATAGTGAACATGTTGCAGTTTTAAAATGTTTAGAAAATGAAAGCAAAGATAATGTAGATTCAATTTATATTACAGCAAGTGGTGGACCTTTTTTTGATTATAGTGATGAAAATTTAAAAAACGTTAGTGTAAATGAAGCCTTAAATCACCCAACATGGAAAATGGGAAAGAGAATTACAATTGATTCTTCAACTATGGTAAATAAATGCTTCGAATTAATTGAGTGCTATTACTTATTTAATGAATATACATCTAATTATAAAGTTCTTGTTGATAGAAAATCTCTTATACATGGTTTTGTTGTTTTTAAAGATGGTAGAATTAAACAATGTAAATATGCTCCAACTATGGAAAACCCTATTAAATATAGCTTGGATTTAGTTTTTAATAATGAGGTTGATCTTAGCGATGTTTATTTAATTGATAAAATAGATCAATCGTTATTAAGTGTTAAGCAAAGATATGAGACAATATTAAATTTAAGTAATAAAGTTATTATTAATAAAGGGAGTTATGGAGCAGTTTTAAATGCCATTGATGAAGAGTTAGTTAATTATTTTTTAAATAATAAAATTAAATTTATTGATATAACTGAAATAATTGTTAAAATTATGAATACATGCGTTAACAAAAAGTGTTTAAATCTTAAAGATTTAAAAGAGTGTGATATAAATGCAAGAAAGGCAGTTAAGTATTTAATTGAAGGTAGAATAAATGAGAATTAATGTATTATTAAACTGGGCTGATGGAAATACTTGGTTAGGTTTATTATTATTTTTTGTAGGATTAGGTTTACTTGTTACGATTCATGAATTAGGTCATTTTATTGCAGCTAAATCGTTTAAAGTATATTGTTCTGATTTTTCTATTGGATTTGGACCTAAAATTGTAAAAATAAAAAGGAAAAAAGGTGAAACGAAATTTTCAATTGGAATTGTTCCACTTGGTGGATATGTTTCAATGTATGCTGATGTAGGAGATGAACTTCCAGATGGAGTAAGTATTCCTAAATCAAGAAGTGTTGCAGGAATTGCTAGATGGAAAAGATATATTATTTTCGGTGCTGGAATTGTAATGAATTTTGTTCTTGCATATTTAATATTTTTTATTGCTTGTTCTTGTTTTCCACATTATCAAACATATTCAAATGTTGTTGATTTTGATACTACTCCATATACTGATAATCAATCAAAATTATTACTTTTTGATGAAGAAGGTAATGAGATTAATGATTTAAGCATTTTAGATGTTGATAATAAACTAAAAAATAATCTTGATGAGTTTTATACAATTCAATTAAGAACGATTAGATATAAATATAACGGTGAATTAATTACTTTTACTGGATTAGTTCAAGCAAAAGACGCTGAAAATCAAGGTTCTTTTGAATTAAAACCATTTGTTTTAAATAATGATGGTGAAAATATTGATTATGTTCTTTCTTTTAATTCTTCAAATTTTGGAATTAATAATATTGATTACACATCATATTTAAATTTCTATCAAGCTATTAAAGCAAGTGATGAAAAAATAAGTGAAGTTGAATTCTATGAAGAATCAACTGAAAAAAATGAATTTAAACCATATGCAGGTTCTTTAGATAATCTTTATCTCCCTGTTTTAGGCGAAAATAAGAGTGCAATGAAACTTCCTTTTGAAGATATGTATAATGGGAAAATTAGCGGAGACAAACTACTTTCTTTGGTAAATATGAAGACAAAAAAGATAGTAAATGCTACATTAATTCCTTATTTTAAGGATGGAAAATTTACTTCTTTTAATCTTAAATTTTATCAATATGAATATTGGCTTAAAGAAAAATCTTTTGGTGAAGCAGGTAGACTTTGGGTTGACTCTACTACTTTAATTGCTAAAGCATTAGGTAACTTATTTATTGGAAAAGGATGGGAAAATGTTGGTGGTCCTGTTGCAATTTTAAATGCTACTACAACTCAACTTATTAATAATCCTTTCTATATTTATTTATATAATTGGGCAATGCTTAGTGTAAACTTAGCTTTATTTAATCTTCTTCCTTTCCCAGGGCTTGATGGATGGCAAATTCTTGTTGAAATCATTGAAGGGTGTGTAAATGGAATAAAGAAAGCTAAATTTAAAAAGAAACAAAAAGCAGTTTCTAGTTGTGGAACAGATTTTATTTCAACAAGTGAAGGATCTGAAGTAAATGCAACTAAAGAAGAGGCTACAATTAGTGTTGGCGAAACAGCTACTTCTACTTATACTGAATGGAAAATTCCAGCAAAAGTTAAAGGAATAGTATCATATGTAGGACTTGGTTTATTATTCTTACTTGCTATTGTTATTTTTGTTTTTGATATTATCAAAATGTTTTAATTATGGTTCATTCAGATAGGATAAAAAGATTTTTAAAATCAATAAATATTGAAAATATTGAAGATTTTGATTTAGATTTTGTCTCAATTACTAAATCGAAAGTTGATAATAATGTTTTCGTGTACGTATTTAAAAAATATAGCCCATGGGAAGCAAGGTGTTTAGATGAATTTTTAAGTGGTTTAAATTCAATTACTACATACAAAGCTGATGTTAGTTTTATTTATGATTCTGATATTAAAATAGAGGATGTTATCGAAATCGTTGATAGTAAATATTTTAATGAATTTTATAGTACTTTTAATATTGATTATAAAGTTGACGGATTAAAAATTTTTGTAAATGTTAGTGAAGAAAAAGTATCTTTTTTTGAAAATATTAATTCATTACTAGCTTATATTTCTTATCCTTATAGATTTGTAATTAATGTTATAGAAGAAAAACAAACTGAAGAAATTGAAGAGCAAAAAGAAGAAGTTATTGATAAGCAATATGAAGAAAATAAAGAGTTAATTGAAAATCAACTAGCTAAAGAAATTGAAGATAATTACAAGCAAATGATAGAAGAGAGAAGAAGAAAAGATTTATATAAAAAAGGTGATTATCAAAATTTTGCTATTAAAGATATCGATGAGAATAGTGGAGCAGTTGATATTAATGGAAAAGTATTTGAAATAACTACTAAAATTTCAAAAAAAGGTTTTTCGATAAATAAAATATTAATTGCTGATAATGATGGAGCAATATATGTAAACTATATATTTAAAGCAGGAAGTCCTAAAGAAGATGTAGTTAAAAATATTAGTTATGGAAAAAATATTCGAGTTGTTGGTAAGGTTGATTTTGATTCTTTCTCTAAAACTGTAATAATTGCTGCACATAATGTTTTCATTTTACCAGATGATGCTTTGCGAGATGATAATGCCTTAGAAAAGAGGGTTGAGCTTCATTTACATACAAATATGTCTGAAATGGATGGAATCAACGAAATGAAGGATTATGTAAATTTGGCAAAACATTTTGGTCATAAAGCAATTGCAGTTACAGATCATGGTGTTGTTCAATCTTTCCCAGATGCTCAATATGCTTCTAAAAAAACTGGTATTAAAATTTTATATGGATGTGAACTTTATGTTATAGAAGATAAATTTAAAGCTGTAATTAATCCAAGTGATGCAATAATTGAAAAAACTCCAATTGTAATTTTTGACCTTGAATCAACTGGTCTTAATATTAGATATGATAAAATAACTGAAATCGGTGCTGTGAAATATATTAATGGGATGATTGTAGATCGTTTTGATATGCTTGTTAATCCTCTTAGACATATTCCTTCTTTAATCCAAGAAAAAACAAATATTACAGATGAATTAGTGAAGAATGAACCATCAATTAAAGATGTTTTACCTGCTTTTTTAAAGTTTATTGACGGATGTATTCTTGTTTCTCATAACATTGAATTTGATTATTATCTTCTTAATGAAGAAATGGTTAATTTTGGATTTGGTAAATTAACAAATAGTGCAATAGATACTCTTCAAATTTCTAGATTTATTAATCCAGAAAATGCTAGACACTCTTTAGGAGCTTTGTGTAGAAGGTATGATGTTGATTACGATGAAGAGCATGCTCATAGAGCTGATTATGATGCTCAAGTTCTTTCAAACGTTTTTATTGTTTTAAAGAACAAATTAAATGAAATATTTCATAAAGAAATAACTTTAAATGATATAAAAGAACTTCCTATTCCTAATGAATATTTAAAACATTGGGCTAGAGGTGGAGTTCATACAACTGTATTATGTAAAAATAAAGCTGGATTAAAAGATTTATATAAAATAGTTTCTTATTCTCATACAGAACATATGGGTTCTCATCCATTTTGTCCTCGTTCTCTTTTAAACGAACATAGATCTAACCTTCTTGTTGGGAGTGGATGTGCAAATGGCGAGGTCTTTTATGCTAGTTTAAGAAGAAATGAAGAAGCAATTAAACAAGCTGTTGATTATTATGACTTTATTGAAGTTCAACCTTTGGAAAACTTAATTTATTTAGTAAATAGTAATGAAGTCAATAACATAGACATGTTAAAACAAATTGTAATGGATTATGTAAATATTGCTAGAAACAAGAATAAATTGATTTGTGCAACGGGTGATGTTCATTATTTAAATAAAGAACAAAAGAAATATCGTGATATTTATATTGAGTCAACTGGTGTTGGAAACACTCTTCATCCGTTAAGACATTATAATAAAGATAACCCATCATTATATTATGAAAATCCAGATCAACATTTTAGAACAACAGAAGAAATGCTTGATTGTTTTAAATGGATGGGAGATGAATTTGCCTATGAAATAGTTGTTACAAATACAAATAAAGTAGCTGATATGTGTGAAAATTTTGAGCCAATTCCAAACAAACTTTTCACTCCTACCATTGAAAACTGTGACAATATGTTAAGAGATTTATGCTATTCAACTGCTCATGAATTGTATGGAGAAAACTTGCCTGAATTAATTGCTACGAGATTAAAGAAGGAGCTTGATGGTATTATTAATAGCGGATATGCTGTTACATATTATATTGCTTATAAACTTGTTAAATTAACCAATGATGCAGGGTATTTTGTTGGTTCTAGAGGTAGTGTTGGAAGTTCTTTTGCTGCTACAATGGCTAAAATTACAGAAGTAAATCCTCTTCCTCCTCATTATAGATGTCCAAACTGTAAACATGTTGAATTTTTTAATGGAAATGGAAAATATAAGTCAGGTTTTGATCTTCCTTTAAAAAAATGTCCAGTTTGTGGAGAAGTAATGGTTAGTGATGGACAAGATATTCCTTTTGAGACTTTTTTAGGATTTCATGCTGATAAAGTGCCTGACATCGATTTAAATTTCCCTCGTGATTTCCAATCAACAGCACATTTATTTACTAAGGATCTTTTGGGCGCAGATAAAGTTTATAGAGCCGGAACAATTTCTACAGTTCAATTTAAAACTGCTTTTGGGTATGTTAAAAAGTATTTTGAATTATTTAATTTACATCCAAGTAATGCTTGGGTAAGCGCTTTATCTTATGGTTGTGTAGGAGTAAAAAGAACTACTGGTCAACACCCAGGAGGAATAGTTGTTATCCCTAAAGATTATGATGTTTATGATTTTTGCCCTGTTCAATATCCAGCAGGAGATGATGAAGCAACTTGGCAAACAACTCATTTTGATTTTGATAAAATTCATGATTTATTACTAAAACTCGATATGTTAGGGCATGTCGACCCTCAAGCAATTAGATTTTTATTAAAATTAACTAATGTAAATCTTAATGATATTCCATTTAATGATCCTAAAGTATTGTCTTTATTTAGCACTGATAAAGCTTTAAATATGCAACATAAATATATGAAAGAAGATAATGGTGCAATTGGTCTTCCTGAATTTGGAACTGAAATTACAAGACAAGTTTTAAGAGAAACTCAACCTAAATCATTTAATGACTTATTAATTATTTCTGGTTTAACTCATGGAACTAATGTTTATGGTAATAATCAACAAAATTTAATTAATGATGGTATTTGTACTCTTCAAGAAGTTATTGGATGTAGAGATGATATTATGACTTATTTAATTTCTAAAGGACTTCCTAATTTAGAAGCTTTTACTATTATGGAACTCGTTAGAAAAAAAGATAAGCATTTAACACCTGAATTAATTGAATTAATGAGGCAGCATGATGTTCCTGAATATTATATTGAGGCTTGTAATAAGATTGAATACCTTTTCCCTAGAGGCCATGCTTGTGCTTATGTTATGATGGCTCTTAGAGTTGGATATTTTAAAGTTTATTATCCATTAGAGTTTTATGCTTCATATTTCTCTTTAAGAGCAGATGACTTTGATATTGTTGCTATGATTGGTGGAATTGATGCAATTCATGCTCGTCTTAGTGAATTACAACATAAAAAGATAGCAAATAATGTTAATGACAAGTTTTCAAAAAAAGATGGTGATATATTAAACTGTTTGATTGTTGCATTAGAAATGGCTGAAAGAGGCTTTATTTTTGAAAATATTGATTTAGAGAAATCTGATTCTCATGATTTTATTGTAGACCATAAAAATAATGCATTAATTCCTCCATTTAGAGTAGTTCCAGGTCTTGGAATTGCTGCAGGAGATAGTGTGTTAAAAGCTAGAAATGAAGGAGGACAGTTTACCTCCAAAGACGATTTAACAAAAAGAACTAGTTTATCTCAAACAAATATTAAGGATTTAGAAAAATTAGGTGTATTAAAGAATCTTAAAGAGGATGATGAAATCTCATTATTTGATTTAGATTTCTAAAAATAATAATTTAGGTATATAATTATAAATGCACATTGTGCATTTATATTTCCTCATAGTTAAATTGGATATAACAAGCCCCTCCTAAGGGTTAGTTACGAGTTCGAGTCTCGTTGAGGGAGCCAAATTTATGAAAAACGAAAAAGAATAGGATTTGATATAGTTTCTGCAAATATATACATTAAATATCTCGTTATCAAAGTTATTAATTAGTTAATGAATTGGACCAACGATGATTGCTATATTATTATATCTTTGAGCTAGCATTGGCTTTGAGTAATATTATCTTTCTATATATTTAAAGAAGAAATTAAGATACATTAAATACTAAATATGTTCTTTAATAGATTAAAATTTACTTGATAAATAATACATTTATTTGATATACTAATTCTTACGTGAGGGGCTTTAGCTCAGCTGGGAGAGCGCTTCCATGGCATGGAAGAGGTCGCCGGTTCGATCCCGGTAAGCTCCACCAATTTATGAATTTCTCTTCAATTTATTGAAGAGTTTTTATTTAGTCTAATTTATAAATATGCAAGAATTCATAATTATCTTCATTATTTACTATATCTATTTTTATATTATTTTTAACAAAACTATTTGTTGGTGATTCATTAAAACCTAAAGATAATAAATATTCTTTATATTTATTTGAGTAATCGTAATCAACTTTTTCGGTAAAAATAATGATGAAGTAGAATGGCTCTCCATCATAGTCGTTGTACCATCCATCAAAGGCGTTAGATTGTAAAAATTCACTATCCTCTAAATATGGAATTGAATAGGCAAAATCATTACCAAAAGCTTTAATTAAACCAGATATAACAACATCGCTTTTATACTTAGACCAGTCAAGTGGTTTATCATCACCTTCAAGTTTTGAAATTTCTTTTTCAATATTATCTTTTAAGTTTTCATTTAAATATTGGGTAGAATAATCAAAATTAACTTCTTCAACTCCTCCATAATATGATAAATTGAGTGAGGAAATCGTATCATTTTTTATATTAAATTCAACAGTTCTAGGGTCTACAGTTAAAGGATTATCAATAAAAGGTAAACTTGAACCAATGTCAATTATATCTCCATAAGGTTTAATTTTATCCTTTTCTAAATATAAGACTTCACTTGATAAATTAAAGTTAATAATACTTGAGAAGTCATTTATTGTCGTTTCTTTTACATTATTAACATTATTATTTTGATCATATTTAAAGGAATACATTTTATTATTTTTTAAATAATATCCTTCTCCTTCTTTTTCAAAATTAAAGTCGGTACCATCACTTACTAAAGCTTGTTTTAAATAAAAGTTTTCACCTTTAATAAATTCCAATTTCCTATTGTTTTCCCATGCATAATCAGTTTCTGTTGCTTTAAATATAGAATCAGAAGATGAAATTTTTGCTAAATATTCTTTAATTAACTTATCATCCTTTGATGGTGTTTTTATTATTGCTTCATCAATTTTATTAGCTGTAAGTACCTTGGTATTAATCCAACGGTAGAAGTATTTTCCGGTTAATTTATCTTGCATTATAGGAGTGAAGAAGTCAAATTGAACAATATTATTATTTTCTTCTATTACCTTAATATCTTGAATTTTCCAAGAAACAATTTGTGGATCTTGAGTGATTGAATAGCATAAAGCAGTAGCATTACTTCCTAAATATGTATAGTATTCATCATTTTTGTTAATCTTAGCAAATTTATCTAATTCAAATCCTTCTTTTCCAACAAAGTTAAAATCACTATATCTTTTAGTTGTCTCATTATTAACAATTTCATTTTTTCCATTAACTCCAACAATTTTAAGAGTTTCTTTATCGTCTTGAACTTTATAAGTAAGTGAAGTTTGACTGTTGTTTTCATCAATATCAGTGATTTTAATGAAATCATTGTAGATATCTAAGTTTGTGCTTTTAACAAGTAGTGCCATATTATCGTCTAAAATAAAATCATAAATTGCTGAACTAAAAGAAACATTAGTAAAGATGTTATCGCCTTTGTTTACTAAATTTGAAGTGGGTTTTACATATGATTTTAAGAAATTATCAACTAAATCAAGTTTTGAAGAATTAATATTTGTTACAACAATATGACCTGCATCCACTACATAATATACTTCTTCAATTGGATCAAAACCAATTAAGTCAACATTTAAATTTTTATTATTATCAATATAAGTGTAGAGATATTGAATATTTGTAAAATCTAATTGCTCACTAAAAGAATTGACTATTTCTTCATTGGAGATAACAAATTTATTATCTTCTTTACCAACTTTTAGCATTTCTTTAGTAAGATTTATATTTTTTAATTTATTTATAGGCAATGAAGTTTGCTCTTGAAGAGTGTATTCTTCATTAAAAGATTGGCCTTTTAATACAAAATTTGAATCTGTAATTTTAAAATCATAAGCATATTTAACTTCACTTATAGTTTCTAATAATATAGAACCTGTATTTAAATATCCGATATAATAATAGTCTTTAGTATAAATATCACTATATTGTTTATCATTTAATGTATAAGTGAATGTATAATTTCCGTTCTTTAAGGAATTAAATTTGTTTATAATCATATCTTCGTTACTAGGTGTTTTATTTGAACATCCAAAAAGAGCAGAAACTACGCTAGATAATATAAGTGGTAAAATAAATTTAATATACTTTGGTTTCATAACTTACCTCCAAGTCTTTATATTATAATAAAGATTAAAATATATACAAGATAGATGCGTAAAAAGCAGATTTAAATATAAAATAATTAGGATATAATATGTTTTTTAAAAGGCCTATCAAATGATAGACCTTAATAAATTAGTTTTTAATTATTTATTGTATGTATAAGTATATGTAGTTGTTATTGTCTTCTTATAAGCTCCAGTAATAATTATTCCACCAGCAGAGTAATTAACTGTAACATCATAAACAACTTTAGTTTTTGAAGGTGTGCCATATTCTGTACAATATAAATCACTTACCATTTTTCCCTTTAATGCTTCTTCTGGTACTTCTAAGGATTCAGCTAAGGATTTACCTGTTACTACTTGATGAGCTTCAAATTTTTTTCCATCAATTTTATACGTAATTCCTTCATCGTCAGTAATAGAACTTTCTTTAATAACATCGATTATGCCTTTAACATCTTTTTGTTCTGTAGTTCCAACTGTTCCTAATTTTTCAAAAATTCCCTCTGCTTTTTCGGTTACAGTTTTTGTGGTGTATGTTACATTTGAAATTGCTTCAGATGCTTTATCATAAGAATAATTTTCCTTAACAAAAGCTTTAGCTTCTTCAGCGCTAACGGTTTTTGCACAGCCGGCTAACATTAAAACACTAGCAGTTGCAACTAATAAAATAGTAGACTTTTTCATTATTTTCCTCCTAATAATCTTATTTATAGTATAAATAGTAATAATGATATAAACAATTATATTTTTACAAATTGAAAATAAATTACTATTACATCTATAATTATTTTATATGAGATATTTAAAAGTATTGTTATTAGGGTTTATGGCTGGAGTTATGATTGCATTTGGTGGTTTAACAAATGTAACTTTAATTAGTAGAAATTTAGCTTTAGCTGGTAATTTATTATTCGTTTTAGGATTGTTAGGGATTTGCTTCTTTTCATTTAATCTTTATACTGGAAAAGTTGGTTACGTATTTAATAATAAACCGGCCTTTCTTTTAGATCTTTTGTTAATGTATATTGGAAATTTTATTGGATCAATTACAATAGGTTATTTAATTCGTGTAACAAGTTTATATACTTTATTAGATGAAACAATAATGTCAATTGTAATAAATAAAACAAATATTAGTGGAACTAATTTATTGTCTTTATTTATCCTTAGTTTATTATGTGGCATTTTAGTTTTTCTTTCTGTTGAATTATATAAAAGGGAAATCCACCCTCTATTTAAAGTCGTAGGCATCTTCTTATTTATTTCTTGCTTTGTAATTTGTGGATTTGAGCATTGTATTGCTAATATGTTTTATTTTGCATTATCTAATTCTTATTTTACATATCCTTTAGGTTCATTTCTTAATTTATTAATTGTAACTATTGGAAACTCAATAGGAGCAATACTTATCTACTTTATTTTTTATTTTATTGATTATAAAAAGAAATTATAATTAAAAATCTAAATGGATATTT
>JAEDOI010000040.1 GCA_016302065.1 Bacilli bacterium
TTAAATGGCAATTTAGCTGGTGTAAAATATGAATTTACGTATGCTGATGTTTTGGATCAGGCAATAACTAATAAGTATGTTGCTTTTGCAAAAGGAACCACATATACTCCAACTATTACCTTTACTGAAGATGAAGTGGCATCTATTACTGATTCTGCAACTAACACTCTTGCATTTACTGATGCAAAAACTTTAAAAGTAACATCAAATTTTTCCTTTACTTGGGGACAAGCTTTTGGTGGAAACAATCCTGGTAAACTCGATCCAAACGCTACAAATACTGTTGTTGAACCTCAAAAAAAGAATATTGAAGTTTTAAAAGATTTTGTTAATTTAATTGGAACATCTACTGCGCAGAATTTGATAACTGTTAAAGTTACCCCTGTTGCTAAGTAATCCCTTTCTAATTTTAACTATAAGGTCCTTCAATGTCTAACGTAGAAATTATTGCATTAATTGTTACGATTATATGCTTACTAAGTTTTTGTTTAGTATTTACTTTTCTATTTAGACATTACTATTTAAATTTAATTAAAGATGTTAATGAAGGAAAAGAAGATATTGATTTAATTGATAGTGCAATAATAGAAGAGGAAGAAAAGAAATCTAAAAAGAAGAAAGCTTTAAAAATAACTGGTAAGGTTGTTGGCTATACTCTTTTAGGAATAGTAGTTCTTTTCTTCCTCTCATCCTTAGTATCTAAATTTATGAATGATAAGATTGTTGTAGGTGATTCTACAATGATTGTTATTGCATCAGGATCAATGGAAGAAAGAAATGAAGCTAATACATATTTAGATGAATTTAACTTAAATAACCAAATAAATACGTATGATATTGTTGGTATCACTAAATATAAAGATCAAAGTGAAGTAAAACTTTATGATGTTGTTGCTTTTAAAGGTGATGATAATGTTACTTATGTTCATCGTATCATCGATATAAAAGAGAACAATACTTATGTTACAAGAGGAGACTCTAATAACTTAAGTGATAATGATGGAAGACTTTATAAGGGTAATCTAACATTTGATCGAATTATTGGTAAATATAACGGTACTAGACTTAAAACTGTAGGAATATTTGTCGTATTCCTTCAATCAAATTCAGGTATAATTACTGTTATTTCTATCATTTATTGTATGTTAATGTTTGATCATTTTAGAAATAAATATGATAAAGCAATAGAAGAAAGAACTAATAAACTTATTGAATTACTTGAATACAATTTAAGTGAACATAAGAGCGTAGATTTTTCTACTAAGTATCATGAAACATTAATATATAAAGGAAATAAGTACATATTTGAAAATGGTAACTTTATTTCTAAATCTGATTTAGAAGAATCAGATTTAGTTAATGATGAAGATACCTCTTCATCATTAGTAGTTATAAAAGAAAATAACGATGAAGAAAGTAATGTTACAATAAAAAATATAAATACAAATAAAGAAGATACATTTAAAGAGAAGAAAAGTAATGTATTTTCTAAAATTAAAGATTTCTTTAGAAAAGATAAGTCTAAAGAAAATGAAGAAACAAAAGAAACAAATAATGATAATTTGAGTGAAATGTAGCAAATCAGTCAAATTATCATTTCTAAAAGGAGTTAGTTATGAAAACACACTTTACTAGAAAGAATTTTATTGCAATGGCTATAACATTCTTTTACCTTCTTATCACTGCGTTTAGTGCAATTTGTTTAGATGGATCTAATCCAATGATGAAAGCTAATAACCCTATCCAAAAGCTAGGATTAGCTTTTGGATTCCCTTCAATTGATCCTGGATTTGCTGGATGGATTCTTACAGCTTGCACACTTATTTATGTGCTTATCTTTGTTTGTGCTTTTATTTATGAGCTTAGACTTGCTAAATATTACGATAACAAAGTATTTACTAAGAAATGGGTAGGAATATATATTGCTACATTCTTTATTACATTTATTCTTTGCTTTGGTATTGGACTTATTGCTCAATATCCTTATAACAAAGAATATATGATTAATTCTTTAACTTTCTTAGGTGAATCTCTTCTTATTGGTTTAATTCTTTTCTTAATTTTAGGTTTAATTGTTTCAGGAATATTAATGTTATATATTAACTTTAAACATATTGATGAACCATTTAGATTCTTTGGAAATAAAACTAAAGAATTAGAAGAAAAAGAAAAAGAAGAAGAGGAAAAAGAAGCAAAAGAACTTGATGATCAAGGAAATCTTGCTTCTAGTTTTGGTGAACCTCAAGTAGATGAACATGGTAACCCAATATTTGCAAGTGGTAATGGAATTAATGGAAGTAATACTGGAAACTTAAATGGTGAAATAAGTGATGCTACATTAAAAGATAAAGAGAGAGTTTTCCCTGGACTTTCTGGAATTGATGTCATTAATCAAGCTAATATTTACGATGAATTTGAAGATAATATTACTTTAAAAGATTTAACTAACAACTTTAGAAATTATCTTGCTAAAGAAGAAAAATTATATTTTGATGTTGCTACAATTAGAGCTTTTATTTCTGGTCTTGCTGCTAGTAGACTTATCATTTTAGAAGGTTTAAGTGGAACTGGTAAATCTTCTCTTGCTAGATACTTCAGTGAATTTATTAAAGAAGAATCTTTCTTTGAACCAGTCCAAGCTACATGGAGAGATAGAACCTCAATTTTAGGATATTTCAATGATTTCTCTAAAACATATAATGAAACAGAATTTTTAAAGAGATTATATGACGCTACATATAAAGAAGATCATATTAATATTATGGTTTTAGATGAAATTAATATTTCTCGTGTTGAATACTACTTTGCAGATTTTCTTTCTATCTTAGAATATCCACAAGATAAATGGAAATTAAAAATTATGCAATTACCTTACGATTTTGATGCTCCACTTCACCTTGAAGATGGAATATTAAAAATTCCTGCTTCCACTTGGTTTATTGGAACAGCTAATAAAGATGATTCAACATTTACTATCACTGATAAGGTTTATGATAGAGCCATTACGATCACCTTCGATGATCGTAATGAACCATTTGAAGTAAGTGGTGAAGTTAAAAAGATTGGTATCTCATTTACTAAACTTCAAAACTTATTTAAAGAGGCAATTAGTAAAACAGAAAATAACCTTAATAAATCTGATTTAACTAAATTTAAAGCTTTAACAGACTTTACCTATGATACATTTGATTTAACATTTGGTAACCGTATAATGCATCAAATTGAACTTTTAGTTCCAGTATATGTTGAATGTGGAGGAAGCAAAGAAGATGCACTTGACTTCATGTTCTCTCGTAAAGTTGTTGGTAAACTTGAAGGAAGATTTGAAGATTACATTAAACAAGGCTTATTAGATTTAAAATCATTAATCGTTAAAGTATATGGTAAAGATAGCTTTAAAGCTACAAACCATACAATTGATAAATTATTAAGAAAATTATAATAATTAAATTTATATTTAAATAAATATATGGAAAAGAAGAAAGAGTATTTAATAGAATTAACTAATAAAATAAATAGAACTATTAAACATAGCTCTTCTTTTACATATGTTTATGAAACATTAAGCTTAGATAAATTTAAGCTTAATGTTAAATATAATTATGATGAAACAATTAAAAGATGTGTTGAATTAAAAAATCTTTTAAATAAGATCACTTCAATTGTTTTTAAACCTCATATTAAAGCTTCTACAAATGAAGTTATATTAAGAAGTGAATTTGCTTCATCTTTATCTAATCAATCTTTTAATGACACATTAAAAGATTCTAAATTATGGAAAAATAAGAATGGAGTTATGACTCCTGAATATGTTCATTCCATTGAATTTATTGATTCAATTGATACTTATGAAAATAGATTTATTTCACTTTTAATTACTTTAATTGAAGATGAAGTTGAATATATGTTAAGTAATATTTTTCCACTTGTAGAATCAATCGAAGAACATTTTGAAGTAAATGGAATAACATATGGAGAACATTCTTTATTTAAAGAATTCTCTCGTTTAGATTACCCATATAACGATGTCTTTAAAAAAGAAAAAGGTAATCCTAATAAAGTATATACTCTAGTTAGAAGATTATTAAAAAGAGTTAAACAACTTAAAAATACTGAATTCTTTAAGATTACACATAAATATATTGATAAGAATATAATTCCTACTAATATTTTAATTCACGATGAATTATATTCTTATTGCTTTAGATTTTATAAAGCTAATTATCTTAATGTTGTGACTCTTTCATCAATGAATGAATATTATTACAATTATTGTTTACTTTGTTTCTTTAAATATCTTTCTAGTTTAAATATTGCTAAAACTGCTAAATCAAATAATGCAACGCTTAGAATTGATGCTTCTAATCGCCTTAGATTTGACGATATCAGTTTTAAAAAAGGGATGTTTTCTTATTTAATTAAAGAAGATCAGGAAAATTTAGGATTTTTCATGGAAGTTAGATTAATAGAAAAAGCAATTAGAACTAATACTAAAGTTGGTGAAGAAAGAATTGCTAGATACTATTTTCTAACTAGTAAAACATATTCAAAAGAAAATGAAGTGAGCATTAATAAAGAAATTGAAAATAAGAAATTAGAATTTAACAATGTTATTCTTCTTACTCAGAATAACATTGTTAGAAATTTCTCTAGTGTCTTAACTTTATCAATATATAAAGATAACCACGACTTATTATTTAAAAATTTATTATCTAGTTTATCGATGCTCTTTAAGACTGATACGATGATTTTTGAAGCAAAATGTCCAGTATGTGGAAGCAGTGATCTCACATATGATGGATTTACTTATAAATGTAGTAAATGTGGATCTACTTACTCATTACTTAATATTGATAATGAGGATATATTGTGGGTTAAATCTTTTAGGAGGTAAATATGGAAGAAATTAAAAATGATCAAAATTTAAATATCGAAAACGAAGACGATATTGATTTAAATATTGAAGTACCTAATATTCCAGATTACGTTATCGAAATAAAAGATTTATATAAAAGTTATGGAAAAAAGGAAGTCTTAAAAGGACTAGACTTAAAAGTTAAAAAGGGTGAAGTATTTGGATACATTGGAAAAAACGGTATTGGTAAATCTACAACAATTGATTGTATTGTTGGATTAAAAGATTACGATAGTGGAGAAATTTTAGTTCTAGGAAAAGATGTTAAAACTCAATCTTTAGAAGTAAAAGAACAAATTGGATATGTTCCTAGTGAACCAGTTACATATGAATCAATGACTGGAAATGAATATCTCCAATTTATTGGCTCAAGTTATGGAATGATTCAATCTTCATTTAATAAAAATTATAATTTCTTATTAAAGAAATTTGGAATGAATGTTATTGATATGAATCGTAAAATTAAAGAATATAGCCATGGTATGAAACAAAAGATTTGTTTAATGGCTAGTTTGATTCATAATCCAAAAGTTTGGATTCTTGATGAACCTACCGTTGGTCTTGATATTATCGTCTATGAAGTATTACTTAAGATGATTAAAGACTTTGCAGCTTTTGGAAAAACAGTCTTTGTTACATCACATAACATTGAACTTGTCTCTAAAGTTTGTGATCGTGTCGCTATTATTAATGATGGAAAAATAGCTGAGATTATTGACTTTAAGAAAGAACCACTTAAACGTAAAGATTTAAATAAAATATTTATGAAAATATATGGAGGAAACGATTAAGAATGCTTGTTGAACTAGTCTATAAAGAATTTAAAAAAGAATATTCTAGTTTTAGTTCAAATATTTGGATTAAAGTTTTAAAGTTACTTTTAAGACTAGTTTTTGTTGCACTTTTAATTACTTTAGAAGTATTTATTTTTAAATCACTTGATAAGAAGATTGTCACTTATTCAAGTTATGGAACATACGATTTTCTTGTTTTATTCCTTTTCTTAATGAGTGTAGTTGGTATTGTTTCTTCTCTTATTAGTGCTAGAAAAATAATCTTTGATAAAGAAGATGCTAGACTTTTATCTCCTCTTCCAATATCTCCTTCTACAATTGTATTTTCGAAGATGACTTATGTTTATGTAAAAGATGTAATATTAAATTTAGTAATATCTACTCCTTTACTTATTACTTTTGCTAGTTCTCGATTCTTTATGCCATATTTTTATGTTGCTAGTATTATTTATCCTTTAATAATTAGTGCTTTTAACGTTGGTGTAGCTTTAATTTTAGTTACTCCTTATGAGTTTATTTATAAGTTAGTTAAATCTAACGATATAGTTCAATTTGTTTTAGCAAGTGTAATAGTAGTTGTTTTATGTTTTATTTATCAATTTGTCTTAAATTTATTCTTAACTGCCTTAAATGATTCTTCAATTGGAGGAATGTTTTCTACTAGTTTTATTGAAAGTTTACATAATTTGGTAAAATATCTTCTTCCAGTTAACAATTTTACGTCTTTAATAGTTAATAAAGAAAATATTTTACCAAATGTATGTATTATTTTAGGTTTAATATTAGTAGTCTTATCACTTGGTGGAATATTATCAACATATTTCTTTAAATTTTTAAATCAAAGAGATATTTCAATTAGAAGAAAAAATAAGAAAAGTAATATTAAACTTATAACTCCATTTAAAGCTTTATTAATTAAAGAGATGGATCTTTTATTTAAAGATTCAACATATATTTTCTCTTATACAGCTCTATTAATTATGGCTCCATTTTTAAGTTATGTTGTAATTTCTAGCATGAATTCAATTATGTATACTAATTTAAAATTTTATACTTCGATATTTCCTGAAGTATTAGAAGGAATAAATATGTGTATTGTTCTTCTTTTTGCTTCTATTATTAACGCTAGTGCATCTTTAAGTTTTTCAAGAGAAGAAAAATGTATTCAAATTGTTAAATATATTCCTGTTTCAATTAAACTTCAATTAGTTGCTAAAACATTAATTCCATTAATTCTTTCTTCATTTAGCTTAGTGGTATCTTTATTTGTTTTAGTAGTTAGTAAAAATATTAATGTTACTACTTTCTTTATCTCGCTTATAATTGGCTTAATATTAACTTTCTTTAACAATGTATTTGGGACATATTTAGATATGTTAGATAAAGGTAATAGAAAAAATAAGATCAGTTACTTAAATCCTTTAATTGCTACTGTTTTTCCTCTTATTTTATTAATAATTCATTTTGTATTTGGATTTATGAAAGTGCATATTGCTTTAATATATTTTATTGAGATAGCTTTATCATTACTTTTAGTTTTACCTCTTATAATAAGATGTAAAACTAAATATAATAAAGCTTTTAAACAAATGGAGGTAAGTTAATAATGAAAAAGAAAACTTTACCTATTCTTTTAGTTATACCATTTATTATTGGACTTTTAACATTTGTTTCAGTAATGGTATTAAATAATACTGTAGCAAGTGATATCGATGATATTTTAATTCCTTATAAAGGAGTAGAAGGTTTTAAATTAGATTCATTTAATAATCGTTATGAACTTAAAGCAAGTGTAGTAATAAATGATCCTAATCTTCTTTTAGCAACGGGTAGTAAAGAATTAACTTGGAGTGTTAATACTTCTAAAACTGATCCAGTTGCTAAAATTGAAAACGAAAATAATAAATTTTATCTTGTTCCTTTAAAAGAAGGAGAATGTGATGTAATTGTAAAAAATGTTAGAGGAACTCATCAAAAATCATTTAAAGCAGTAATTTATGAAAATGGAACAATTATTATTAATCCTAAAAATGCTCCTTCTTTAAGTAATATTGATTCAACTACGTATTATGGAGAATACGATTTAAAATACACAAATGTTGAATTAGATAAATACGAGACAAAACAAGCTGAATTTGAACTTGTTTTTGATGTTTTAAGCGATGAGACAAGTAGCGATGAAGTCGTATTTAAATCAAGTTCTAGCAACGTTTATGTTGATGAATTTAATAAAGTTAAGATTATTGGAAGTGGAGAAGGATACGTCGAATTTGCTTCTAAAGAAGTAGCGTATTTATCTTCAATTTATAAATTTAATATTGTTGAAGATGGAATAAATGTATATTCCTATAATGACTTATTGATGTGTACTAATTTTTCAAGTAGTGGAGAAAAAGTAGTTCTTCAAACAAATCTTGAAAGTTTAGCATCAACTTTTAAAACTGATGAAAATGGCGAATACATCAATAGTTATTTAAAAGAAAATACTAAATTATTTGGAAACTACGAT
>JAEDOI010000041.1 GCA_016302065.1 Bacilli bacterium
TATATTCAATTAATGATATAGTTAAGGTTAAAGTTATAAGTGTCGATACTAAAAAACAAAGAATTGGCTTAAGCATCAAACAAGTTAATTAATTAACGTATTAATATTATTTTTAATAAAATATTATAAATTAAAAAACCCATTAAGATAACTTAATGGGTTATTTGATTATTTAGAATTTAAATCTACTAACAAGGCTTTTGATTTAATCTCTTCTTTAATTAAGTTAATGAATTCTTCTTTTGTAACACTAATTTGTTTATCTGTTCCATATTTTCTATATGTAACAGTATTGTTTTCTTTTTCTTTATCTCCAATAACTAAAGTATATGGTGTCTTCATTGTAATAGAATTTCTCATTCGATATCCAAGCTTTTCACTTGAATCATCAACTATAACTCTAATATCATTTTCTTTTAATTCTTTTTCTAATTCATGAGCATAATCACTATGATATAGATTGTTAACTGGAAGAATTCTTACTTGATTTGGAGCAAGCCAGGTTGGGAAAGCACCAGCAAAATGTTCAGTAATAATTCCCATAAATCTTTCAAATGAGCCAAGTATTGCTCTATGTAACATAATTGGTCTTTCTTTTTCGCCTTTAGAATTGATAAATGTACAATTAAATCTTTCAGGAAGATTCATATCGAGTTGAATAGTGCCACATTGCCAAACTCTTCCCATACAATCTTTAAGTTTAAAGTCAAGTTTTGGTCCATAGAAAGCACCATCTCCTGGATTAATTTTAAATTCTTTACCAGTTGCTTTACAAGCTGAAGCAAGTATTTCTTCGCTCTTTTCCCAGATTTCATCATCTCCAATGTAGTCTTTTTCAGGTTTAGTAGAAAGAACGATGTAGTAATCTAATTTAAATGTAGAATACATCTCATCATATAATTTAAGTAAGCTTTCAATTTCATCTTTTAATTGTTCTTTAGTACAGAAAATATGAGCATCATCTTGAGTAAAACATCTTACTCTAAATAAACCATTTAATGCGCCACTTGCTTCATGTCTATGAACTAAGCCTAATTCACCTAAACGTAAAGGTAAATCTTTATATGAATGTAAACTTGAATTATAAACCAATATTGCTCCTGGACAGTTCATTGGTTTAATAGCAAAATCACGATCATCGATTTTAGTAGTGTACATGTTTTCTTTATAATGATCCCAGTGACCACTTGTTAACCAAAGCTCTTTGCTTAATATGATTGGTGATTTAATAATTTGATAATTATGTTCATCATGAATTTTATACCACCAAGATTCAATTTGTCTTCTTAACATCATTCCATTTGGAAGATAGAATGGAAAACCTGGACCATAATCACTAATCATAAATAATCCAAGTTCTTTTCCAAGTTTTCTATGATCTCTTTTCTTAGCTTCTTCTTTTACATATTCAATATGCTCTAATTCTTCCTTAGTAAAAGTTGCAACACCATAAATTCTTGTTAATTGCTTATTTTTGCTATCTCCTTTATAGTAAGCTCCAGCAATAGTGTCTAATTTAAAATGTTTAATATAAGAAGTTGAAGGAACGTGAGGTCCAACGCAAAGATCTGTATATTCTCCTTGAGAATAAATAGAAATAGTTGCGTTTTCATCTAAATTTTTAATTATTTCTTTTTTATAGAAATTATTCTTAAATAAAGCAAGAGCTTCTTCTTTTGAAATTTCTTTTCTAATAATTTTTTCATTCTTCTTGCTTAGTTCTTTCATTTTAGCTTCAATTTTAGCTAAATCTTCTTCTTTTAATATTGTTGTTCCAAAATCTATATCATAATAAAATCCATCTTCAATAGCAGGACCAATATCAAATTTTGCATCTTTATATAGTAAAGAAATAGCTTCAGCCATTAAATGAGCTGCACTATGATTTAATATATGATTTGCTTCTTCACTTTTTGAAGTAATTAATTCAAAATCACCATCTTCTTTAATTAAAGAAGATAAATCATATAATTTTCCATTCAATTTATAAGCAATAGAAGCTTTAGCAAGTGATTCACTAATTTTTTTAGCTACGTCGAATCCAGTTTCATTGTCGTTAACGCTAATAACTTTACCATCTAATAATTTAAGTTCCATAATATAATCTCCTTAAAATAAAAAGTCCTTAGAATAATCTAAGGACGAATAATTCCGTGGTACCACCTTACTTATGAATCAAAAGATTCATCACTCATTAATAAGCTTAACGTTAGCTTTACGTCATGTTACCATGAATGCTCCAAAGTGGTATTAACTATTTATTCTAATTAATCTTTCACCATATTGATTAACTCTCTAATAGAAATTGATAGTTAACATATCTTTTTCATTGCGCTTTAATTTTAAAACTAAAATATATATAATTCAAATATTTTTATATATATTTTTTACAAAACATCTTTTTCAATTGGAATTTTAATAATACGAAGGAAGTTGGTATTTCCACTTCCTGTAGGAGTACCTCCAACCATCAATATTGTATCATTAGGTTTTAATCCAAATTGTTTAGCTTTTACAAGAGCAATAACTTCCATTTCTTCAATAAAATCAGGCATTTTCTTACATTTTATTAACGAAGAATAAATTCCCCAATATAAAGCGTTTTGTCTAACAGTAGTGATGTTTTTACTAATTGAAAGAATTGGACAACATGGTCTAGCTTTTGATATTCTTCTACTTGTTCTTCCAGTTTCAGTAAAAGAAACAATTAATTTGGCATCTATTAATTTAGCAGTATTTGCAATAGCATTGGCAATAGCATCGTTGTTATCTTTGTTTGAGGATTCATAAGCTTCACGAGCTAAAACCTCATAATTTAGATGTTTTTCCATCGTTCTAGCAATTTTTGTTTGCATCAATACTGACTCTACTGGATATTCTCCACTTGCTGACTCTCCACTTAACATAACACAATCCGTAGATTCATTAATGGATGTTGCAACATCTCCGACTTCAGCTCTTGTAGGAATTGGAGAATGGCACATGCTATCAAGCATTTGAGTAGCAGTGATGACTGGTTTTCCTTTTAAACGGCATAATTCGATTAATTGTTTTTGAACAAGAGGTACTTCTTCTTCAGGAATTTCAAGACCTAAATCTCCTCGAGCTACCATAATTGCATCACTTGCATCAACAATTTCTTCAAGACATCCAATTGCTTCGCAATTTTCAATTTTTGAAATAACTAATATTTCTTTATGATTTAATGAGGCACAAAGATCTTTAATTGCTTTTACATCATTAGCATTTCTAACAAATGAAGCACTAATAAAGTCAATTCCATGTTCACATCCCCAAGTGATATCATTTTTATCGGCTTCGCTAATAAAATCCATCGATAATCTAGCTCCTAAACAATTAACTCCTTTTCTTGAACAAAGAATATGATTGTTTAAAGCTTCACATATAATTTCTCGATTAGTAAAATCTTTATCAATTACTTTATAATTTAATTTTCCATCATCAATTTTAATATTATTTCCTATATTAATATCATCAAATAACTTTGGATAATTAACGCTTATTTTATCTTTTGTACCTAAGACTTCTTTCATAGAAATCCTTGTTATTTGACCTTTTGTTATTTTAACGGAATTATTTTCCATTAAATGGCATCTAATTTCAGGCCCTTTAGTATCAAGCATAATAGGAATATAAATTCCATATTTTTCATAGCTTCTAGCAAGTTCTATTTTTTTAAGATGTTCTTCATATGTTCCATGAGAAAAATTAAGTCTCATGACATTCATTCCATTTTCAATCAACTTGTCAAGAACTTCTTTTTTATCGCTGCTAGGACCAATTGTACAAACGATTTTTGTATTTTTAGTATGATTCTCTTTTACCATATTATTTAACATCATCATGTAATTTGTATAATTCTTTATGTAAATTGTTTTCTAATTTTAAAGCTTCTTCAATTGGATAAGCAACTGGCTTAGAATTTCTAATTCCAACACACATTCCGCCTTTTCCTTCATTAAGAAGTTTAATAGCGTAATCAGCCATATAAACAGCATTAACTCTTTCCATAGCAGAAGGTCTTCCTCCTCTTTGAGTATGACCTAAAACTGTTAAACGAGTATCCCATGAAGTTCTCTTTTTAATTTCTTCAACAAGTCCATTTGTATCCATGAATTTTTCACTAACAAGAACAAGAGCATAATCTTGATCATCTTTCTTTTTCCTATTTAAAGTTTCAATAACTTCATCAGTAGTGAAAGGGTGATCTTTTGTTAAAATGATATCGGCATTTGTAGCAATCCCTGCATAGAGAGTTAAATCAGCACATCTATTGCCCATAATTTCAACAACTGCACATCTATGATGACTTGATGAAGTATCAACAATATTATCAATTTCATTAACAACTGTATTTAAAGCAGTATCAAATCCGATTGTATAATCAGTAGAAGCAATATCATTATCAATTGTTCCTGGAAGTCCAATACAATTGATTCCAAGTTCAGTTAATTTTTTAGCACCCATATATGAACCGTCGCCACCAATTACAATTAAAGCATCAATTCCTTCTTTTCTTAAGATTTCTACAGCTTTTTGTCTAACCGAAAGTTCTTTAAATTCTGGTAATCTAGCCGTTTTAATAACAGTACCACCTTGATTCATTTTATCTTTAAAGGTATCTTTATTTACTTTTTGAATCTTTCCTTCGATTAATCCCTTATAACCATCATAAATTACATACATTTCTTTATTTGCATTAATTCCGCTTCTTATTGCTCCAATAAGAGCACTATTCATTCCTGGAGCATCTCCTCCACTAGTAAGAATGCCAATTTTTTTAATCATAAACAAAAACCTCCGAGCGATAAAATTATATAATATTTTTACGTTTATGTATAATAAAACTAAATAAAATTTAGTTTAATTTTTAAACTTTAAAAATAATATTAAAAATAATGCTTAAAATAAAATTAATTTGATAATATCAATATAATTTTAAATATTTATAAATTTTAATGATTTAAAAACATTAAAAATTACATATTTGTTAAATTATATCGATAAAATCGTTATTTTTTAATATTTATTTAATTGAATTAAAAATGAATTATATTATAATTAAAACGTGAATAATAAAAAAAGAAGTGGAGTATTATTACCTTTATTCTCTCTTCCTGGTAAATATGGAATTGGAAGTTTAGGACAATATTGTAAAAAGTTTATAGATTTTTTGAGTGAGTCTAAATTTTCATATTGGGAAGTTCTTCCAATTAACATGACTAATATTGAAGGAAGTCCTTATAATCTTGTAGATGCTTTTGGAACTAATTATTTATATATTGATATTGATGAACTTATTAAAGAAGGATTATTAAATAGTCGAGACATAAAAGGAATGAATTTTTGTAATGATGCTAGAAATGTTAATTATCCACTTGTTTTTGAAACACATCGAAAATTGTTATTTAAAGCTTATAAAAGAGATAATTTGAAAAGTAAATATTTTAAAGAATGTATAAATAATAAAGAAATAAAAGAATATGCTATCTATATGACTTTAAAAGAAAAAAATAATTTTAAAGCATGGTATGACTGGGAACTTGAAGATCGTTATTATTGTAAAGAAGTAGAAGAATATGTATTAAAAAATGAAGAAAAATTATATTTATTTTATGTTTGGACTCAAGCTAAATTTAAAGAACAATGGGATAAAATTCATGACTATGCTAAAAGTAAAAATATAAGTTTAGTAGGCGAAATTAGCCACTTTTTAGGATACGATTCATGCCAAATGTATATGCATCCTGAACTATTTTTAGTTGATAAAAGAAATCAAATAACTCACGTATCAGGTTTTCCAAAAGATGAATTCTCTAATGTTGGTCAAAAATGGGGTAATCCACTTTACGATTGGAATTATATGAAACAAGATAATTATAAGTGGTGGAATAGAAGAATATCTGAAGCCTTTTTCTATTTTGATTATGTAAAACTTAATCATTTTAGAGCATTTTATAAGACATATGCTATACCTTTTAGAGCAAAAAATGCTCTAAAAGGAGAATATATAGATGGTCCAAAATATGATTTCTTTGAAGATAAACTAGATCAAAATTTAATATCTTCTGATTTAGGTAAATATAGTGAAGATATATCTAAATTTGCTCTTTCTTTACCTTATCCTGTATGTAGAACAACCATTTTAGGATATGTTTCTTTTGAAAGGAAAGAGTTTAAGAAGTTTTTGCCTTCTTCTTTACCTATTAATTCATATTCATATTTAGGAAACCATGATAATCAACCAATATTACTTGCTTTAAAAGATTTAAATGAAGAAGATTTACTTAAAGTAAAAGAAATAATTAAAGAAGAATGCACTAAATTAAATGTTGAATTTGTTGATTCAACAAATATTAAATATTTAGCTTCAAAGACGATAGAACTATTATTTGCATCAAATGCAAATAATGTAACTCTTCAATTTCAAGATGTCTTATTTTCTTATAGTGAAAGAAGAACTAATACTCCAGGAACTGTTTCTTCTTTAAATTGGTCACATCGTTTCTTATCTTCAGATTTAGTAAAATCAACAGTGAATAAATTTATTGAATTAAATCAAAAATATAATAGATCAATTTAAAAAACAACGATAATATCGAAAAATTTATTATTTTTTGTATATTTTAAATTACAAAAAATCAAATTTTTACAAATTATTTATATTTATTCGACTATTACGATATTTTAGTTTATAATAATTTAAATATCGAGGACATTTATATGAAAAAAGATTTAGGTATTTTAATGCATATTTCAAGTTTACCTTCTAAATATGGAGTAGGGACATTAGGTAAAGAAGCTTATGAATTTGTTGATTTCCTTAAACAAAATAAATTAAATTTATGGCAAATTTTACCTTTAAATGTTACTAGTTTTGGAGATTCTCCATATCAATCTCCATCTAATTTTGGATTAAATTATTATTTTATTGATTTAGATATATTAATTAATAAAGGGTTATTAAAAGAAGAAGAGATATCTTCTATAAAATTTTTTGATACTCTTGATAGAGTTAATTATGAATATCAATATAATAATAGATTAAATGTTTTAAGAATTGCTTATAATAGATTCGATAAATCTAACAAGAAATTTAATACCTTTTTAAAAAGAAAAGATTATCGTGATTTTGCTTTCTTTATGGTATTAAAAAGAATTAATAATGGAAGACCTTGGTATCAATTTGATGATGAATATAAAACATATTCTAAAAAGTTAGAAACAAAAATTATTAAAGATTATAATGATGAATTCAATTTTTATATGTGGACGCAATTTGAGTTTTTAAATCAATTTAAAGCTTTAAAAAGATATGCAAATAAAAACAATATAAAAATTATGGGTGATATGCCAATATATGTAGCCTATGATAGTGTAGAATGTTATAAATATCCTTCAATGTTCCAATTTAACGAATTTAAAGAACCAATTAATGTTGCAGGATGCCCACCAGATTGTTTTTCAGAAGATGGTCAACTTTGGGGTAATCCTCTTTGGAACTGGGATAATTTAAAATTAACAAATTATAAATGGTATAAAGATAGAATTAAAAAGTCTTTAAAACTTTTTGATTATCTTAGAATTGATCATTTTAGGGGATTTAGTGGTTATTTCTCAATTCCTTTTAAAGATAAAACAGCAAGAAATGGAAAATGGATTAAAGGTCCAGGATATGATTTATTTAAAGATTTAAAAGATTTACCAATTATTGCTGAAGATTTAGGTTCAATGGATGATGAATTTTATAAATTTAAAGATGAATGTGGCTTTCCTGGAATGAAAATTGTTGATCAAGCATTAGATAATTTAGATGTAAATTCTGAATGGAGACCATCAAATATTACTTCAAATTATTTTGTATATGCTTCAACTCATGATTCTCCAACTACTTTACAATTTATTGAAGAATCAGATGATAGTAGAAGAAATATTATGTTAACTGTCTTAAAAGATGAATGCAAGAAAATGAATCTTAAATATATAAAAGACGAGGGAAATAATAGTGAAATTTTAGAAAAAATAGTTGAATTAACATTTGTAAATAAAGGAAAAGCAAGTGTAATTGCCATGCAAGATTTATTAGGAATTGGAAAAGAAGGAAGGATGAATTTCCCTTCAACTTTATCTACCTTAAATTGGTCTTGGAGAATGAAAAAAGAAGACTTCTTAAATAA
>JAEDOI010000042.1 GCA_016302065.1 Bacilli bacterium
ACAATCAAAACATCTTTTTCAAATTTTCCAATATGAGAGTAAACATCATATCCTTTTAACTGTTCAAGATAATTTTCGCTAATTCCATAAGGCATACTTACAATAAGCTCAGGAATATTAAATGCTGGATAAAATAAAATTAAACCAGAAATGTCATTCTTTAAAGTATCTCCAACAAGAGATGAAACTAATCCGCCTTGTGAAGTACCAAATAAATAAATATTACCAATATAATCAAGTGTCTTAAAATAATTAACAATATATGTTAAGGTCTCTTCTTCACTAAATATAGTGCATTCTTCAATACTATCGCTTCTAGAATTATTTGATCCACTTGGATAATCAAAAGTATATGCTAAATAATTTTCTTTTACAGCCCTTAAAGCGTAAGAAAGATGAGTATCACTATTACAATTAGCCGAATGAGACATAATTACAATAGATTTTTTAGTATCTTTATTAATTTCAAGAGGAGAAAACAAATTACCATAAATTTTAGTCTCTCCTTGATAAATCAACATTTCTTCTTTATTATAATCAACATTTTCTTCCATATTCTCAGTTTGTTCAACTTTTTTAACTGAACAAGAAGTTAATAAAAAAGGTAAAATTAAAAATAAAACATGTTTTTTCATATATTATTTATTTAAAAAATTATTAATTCTAAATTTAATCTCTTCTTCACCTAAAATTGTTAAAATAGCAAATAAATTAGGAGTAATTTTTCTTCCACTAACAATAACTCGAATTATTTCACATAAATCATTCATATTGCCTATAAATGCATCAGGATTTTGTTTATATAATTTATTATCTGTAGCAAAATTATATTTATTTCCTATCTCTTTTAAATTGCTATACCATGAATTTTCATCATTTCCTAAACCTAAATTGTTTGAATAATCAGCTAAAATATTTTTGATTAATTCTAGATCAAATGATTCATTAAAATCATATTTATTTGCAACTATTTTTAAATATTCACCTCTATCAAAAAACTTAATGTTTTCGTAAATATCACTATATTTTGCATAATCTTTACGTGGATTTTTCTTCTCTCTTTCGATATTTAAAATATCAACGTATTTATCCTTTAAAGAAAGAATTAAATCATACAATTCTTTAGAATAACTTTTTGCCCATTCAAAAGATTTACTAGCAATCTCTTCTTTTTTCATATAACCTAATATTTCTTTTCCATAATAAGCTAATTTATCATTATCAAAGAGAGCACCATCAAGACTCATTTTCTTAAGATTAAATTTGAAATGAGATAAATCATAATCTTTTGTTTGTACAATAAAATCTTCATAATTTGAATTAGCAATAGTCATTAAATAGACTAAAATAGCTTTAGGTTCATATCCAACTTGAAGAAAATATTCAACACTTGCTTCACTATCTTTTCTTTTAGATAATTTTCTTCTCGTTCCATTATCCATCTTCATAATAACAGGAAGGTGGGCATACTTAGGAGCTTTAAATCCTAAAGCATGGAATAACTCAATATGAATTGGAAGAGATGGAAGCCATTCTTCTCCTCTAGTTACTAAATTAGTATGCATAAAATGATCATCACAAACATGCGCAAAATGATATGTAGGCAAATTATCAGATTTTCTAATAACTATATCTTGATCGTTTTGAGTTAATTCGAGTTCACCTCTAATTTCATCTCTAACTTTAATTTTTTTAGTGTGATCTCCGCTTGATTTAAATCTAATAACATAAGGTTTTCCTTGCTTAATATAGTTAATAGCAGTTTCGCAATCTAAATCTCTATAAATAGCATATTTACCATAAATTCCGGTTATTTCCTTATTCTTTGTTTGTTCTTCTCTTATTTTATTTAAATCTTCTTCCGTTAAAAAACAAGGATAAGCAATGCCTTTAGCAATCATATCTTTAATAACAATATCATATATTTCTTTTCTACATGATTGTTTATAAGGCCCATAATTTCCACTTTCTTTTGAACCTAAATATCCTTCATTAGGAACAATTCCAAATTTAGCTAATTGATTAATTAATTGTTCTCCACTTCCTTCAATTTCTCTTTTTGTGTCAGTATCTTCTAAACGCGTATAAAAAATACCATCAGAATCAAATGCTAATTTATGAGCAATCATTGATGTAAATAAACTACCAGTATGTAAAAAACCAGTTGGTGAAGGGGCAAATCTTGTAACTTTAGCACCTTCTTTTAAATCTCTTTCTTGATATTCCTTTTCTAAATCATCTATTGTCCTATTAATATTTGGGAAAATTAAATTTGCTAATTCTTTTCTTAAATTCATAAATTTCTCCTTTGACTTTTATAATCATTTTAATATATAATAATAATCACTGCAGGTGTAGTTCAGTGGTAGAACGTAACCTTGCCAAGGTTAATATGCGGGTTCGATTCCCGTCACTTGCTCCATTAAAGAGCTTCTCGGTACATTCGTTACCGAGTTTTTTATTTGTCTTTATTTTCTTCATCGTTTTTATCATCATTTTTTTCTTCATCTGTCTTATAAAAAATGTGTTCATCTACTTTTTCATTAATATCATCAAATTCTTTTTTAATTCGTTCTTGCTCTTCATTAGCGGTGTTAATCATATTTTCAAGTTCATCGCGATTTTCTTCAGTAAATTTCATTCTTTCAATTTCACTTTCGGCCCTAGCCTTTAATGCATTTGCAAGTGTAGTTCTTAAATATAAAGAAAATACCTTACTGATATCACCATAATAATTAAATAATAATGGGTAGAAAATTAAAGAAACAATAAAGCCAAAGACAATTGAAGCAAGGGAAATAAAAATTAAAAATCCAAATGAATTAATATGACTAAGATTAAAACCAAAGAAAAGGCCCATGAATGTAGCTGTAAATACGACAAAGAAAGAAACAAATATAGGCCATGCATATGTATAAAATCCTTTATTTAATTCTTTTCTATGTTCTTTATATGTAATTTTAAATAATTGATTAAATGGTCTTTTATAAAACTTAGTGAAGGATAGAATTATACAAAATTTTAAAATATTAACTAATAATGATTTAAGGTAGAAAAATAAGACAATTACTAAAGATACATAAGTAGAAAGCATCTCAGGAAGATAAAACATATCTTCATTTGCACTTAATAAATTAATAGCCCCATCTAAATCATTACTAGACAAAAGATTAGCAACTTCATTCATTACTTGCTGCATTGAACTATCAAAAGAAACAAAAATTGAATAAAACAAAGATCTAAAGACAGTTGATAAAAGAAGAAAACAAAGTATAGCAAATAAAAGATTAATAAATGAAGATAACAATCCTTTATAAGGAGGGCGGAAACCAAAAGACGAAGTTTTAAATAAGCTTTTTAAGCTTACTAACTCTTTGTCTTTGCTTCCAAGAGTTACATAATTTGCTAAATAAGAATAAATAAATGGAGATAACAAACCAACTACAGCTGATAAAAATATTGCTAATATTAATATAGAAAGCAAATCGCTATATCCATAATCCTTAGTTAAGAAGAAAAATAACCCACAAAGTGCAAAAATAACAAGCACAATTAAAGAAACACCTCCACTAAGGAGGAAGGTATAACTTAATTTCGATTTAAAATCTTTTAAATATTTTTTAGTTCTCTCACTCATCTTGTTCTACTTGACTCCCATATAATCTTGAAATATCTTGAACAGCAAAATTTAATTGTTTTTCATCAATTTTCTTAACATCACGTGATTCAATCGATTTTATTAATTTTGGCAATTTCTTTCTAGAAACAATATAACTATCATTGCTAGACATATTTTCCATATTTTTTACAATTGCATCATCATTAATTACAACAATTGAAATAAAGAAAGAAGAATCAATTTGTGTCATTAAAGACAATTTTTCAACTCGTAATTCATTAACTTTCATTGGATTTTCCATTTCAAATGTTTTCCCTTTTTTATCATAAAAAATCCAAATATTATCTTCTTTATCGCCTTTAATCGCTCCTCGATAATATCTATCTTTAATTACGTAAATAAATTTTTCACCAAATAAACAATGATCAATTTGACAAATTACTTGTTCATTATTTCTTAATATTAAATTATTAATTAAATAATAATCATTAATTTCAGCTATAGCTCTAATTTTCTTATAATATATCTTCTTAAAGTTTTTAAATTGATATCTTCTTTTAGCAAATGGATAAACAATTAAAAAGATAATTACAAATAAAGTTAATATACCAAAAGTAACTGCAATAATTATAAACAAATCATTGCTACTAATAGCCGAAGATAAAACAATATTTTTAATTAAATTAGATATTACCATTATTCAGCCATAGATAAAGCAAGCTTAAACATGTCATTAAGCTTTTCTTGTCTTTCCTCTTTAGTTAAGTCTTTTTCGTCCTTGTTTACAAAAGTATCACTAACAGTAAGAATGCATAAAGCTTTTTTATGTAATCTCATTGCATTTAAGAATAAACCATAGCTTTCCATTTCTACACCTAATATTCCTAAATCAGCATACTTTTTATAATAATCTTTATTAGCATCATAAAATACATCGCTACTAAAAATTGGACCTACATGAACATTTAAATTCATCTTTTTTGCATTTTCATACGCTTTTAACATTAATCCAAAATCACTACATGGAGCAAGCACCCCTCCTTGAAGATCAAATTGATAAGCAAAATTAGAAGATGAAGAAGCGCTTGTTGCAATAATTACATCTCCAACATGGCATTCTTTTTGATATCCACCACATGTTCCAATTCTTATAATATTTTCAACACCATAAAAAGAATAAAGTTCATAAGAATAGATTCCAATTGAAGGAATTCCCATGCCACTTGCCATTACGCTAATCTCTTTTCCTTCTTTTGTTTTCCCAGTAAAACCTAAAATACCCCTAGTATTTGTTACTTCTTTACAGTCTACTAAAAAATGTTCAGCAATGTATTTAGCTCTTAATGGATCTCCTGGCATTAATACAGTTTTTGCAAAATAAGCATCATCGTTAATGTGTGTTGACATAAATTTTCCTCCTAATCACAATAAATTTTATTACTTTTTAAATTTTCAAATATCTTATTCCAAGTTTCTTCACTAACTTTATTACTTAATTTTGGTAATGAAGAAATTTTGAAAAATTTAACATCATCTGTTTCTAAATCTTCTTTTCGTACAAATTCTTTTACATTGGCTTTAAAAGTTAATTGATATTCTGGAACACAATTAATATTTTTAGCTGCTTCTTTTTCATCGCTTGGCATTCTAGAATACAAACCAATTAATTCAATATTTTCTAATTTAACTCCTGCTTCTTCAATGCATTCTCTTTCGATTGCTTCAAGTGGAGTTTCATATAAATCGCACCAACCACCTGGAATAGAATATGCTTGCTCTTTAATTTCTTTAACTAAAAGAACTTCATCATTCTTTAAAATAACACATCTAACACTAACATTAGGTGTTGGATAAACATCTCTACTAAAATAATTAGGTCGATCAAAATTGAGATTCGTAAATCTATTTAATTCATCCATTGTTAAGCGCTCAATCTCATCATAATTTTTTAAGGCATATGGATCTTTAGAAAATAACTTTCCAATTTTTGCAATAGATTGAATCTTTAGTAGGTATTCATAAAAATATTGATATTTTTGTTCCTTATTCATTCAATTATTCACCTGTAAAAGAAACATCGTCTTCATTCATTAGGTTTTCGAAAACTTTAATAAATTGATCAGAGGAATAAGATTGAATTTCACCATTATATGCAATAGAAATTCTACCAGTTTCTTCGCTAACTACAATAGTAACTGCATCGCATTGTTCACTGATACCAATTGAAGCTCTATGTCTTGAACCATATTTTCCAATAAGAGGTTTAGTAGTTGGCGAATAATAAACGCTCGCAGCAACGATTGAATTGCCCCTAATAATTACTGCTCCATCATGAAGTCTAGTACCTGGATAAAAAATAGTTATCAATAATTCAAAGCAAACAGGAGCATTTATTATAGTTCCATTTTTCATATAACCATCTAATTTATCTTTTTTTTCAAAAGTCATAATGGCGCCAATCTTATGTTTTGATAAATATAAGGTAGTTTCATTGATTGTTGCATATAAAGAATCACGATTAAATATTTTCTCAACATCATTTTTCTTATTGATTCCTTCTTTATTTTTTTTCTTTAGATTAGTTTTATTAACAATAAATTCCCTAATTGTGGATAAATTAGTAAAAATCGAAATAATAATTAATGCAATAAAAACAAATAATAATAAATTATATAAGTATTCAAACTTTAAAATATGAGAAACTATTAACAAAACTGAAAGTGAAACAGATGTAATTCTAATCACTTTTCTCTTTAGCAATATAAAAACAAGGACATTAATTAATATAATTCCAACGATAATAAGTACAAAATCTATAATTCCATTAATATTTAATTTTTCTGAGTCATTAAAAATAGTATTCATAATTCACCTTTTTCATAAATAATTATACTAACTTTACCTTTGTTTTTAAATATATATTTATTTAAATAAATATAAGCAAATAAAATTATTAAATTAAAAATTTTTAAAATTTTTTTAGCAAACCTATTGACAGAGTGCTAAATAGTGATATTATATTGTTAGCACTTAGGTAAAGAGAGTGCTAAATATCAATTAGGAGGTATTATTTATGAATAACTTAACAAGACGTAACTACAATTTCTGGGATCCATTTTTTGTGGATTTATTCGAAGACAAAGGTAATACAAACTGCTCATTTATGAAAACTGATATTAAAGATGTAGGCGATCATTATGAAATGAAGATTGAATTGCCTGAAGTAAAAAAAGAAGATATTAAATTATCACTTGATGATGGATACTTAACAATTGCTGCAAGTTTTAATGAAACTGAAGAGGAAAAAAATAAAGGAAAGATAATCCATCGCGAAAGACATTTTGGCAACTTTTCTAGAAGCTTCTATGTTGGTGAAGAGCTTGAAGAAAAAGATATTAAAGCCAAACTTGAAAATGGTGTTTTAACTTTAGATGTTGCTAAAGTTGAAGCTATAAAGAAAGAAAAAGAAAAAAAGTATATTTCTATTGAATAAGTTAATTAATTCATCTCTCCCCCTACTTATTTAAACATATACTATTTTCTTAAATAAACCGGTCAAAAGCCGGTTTATTTTTTTTAAAATATTAAGGATTTAATATGGTTTTTTATTATTTCTTCTTAAATCTATCAATAAAAATAAGAATAACTAATCCAATAATTGCTAACAATAATCCGCTTCCAATTGCTATATAGAATCCATACTCATTATCATATAAAGGTATGTTTGCAAAATTCATTCCATAAATTGAACAAACAAGAGTTGGAATTGAAAGAACAACTGTAATAACAGCAAGAGTTTTCATAATTCCATTAACATTGTTATTTATAATGCTGCCAAAAGCTTCCATCATTGAATTTACAACTGAACAAGATATTGAGCACATTTCGTTTGCTTGATCCATTTCAACTTGTGTATCTTCCATTAAATCAGCATCTTCTTCGTATTTTTTATAAGTTGAACTTCGAATTAACTTTGCTAAAACTCCTTTATTTCCACTTATTGCTGTAGAAAAATAAATTAATGTTTTATTAGTGTCCATTAAAGATAATAATTCTTTATTTCTAGTAGCATTTCTTAATGAAGTTTCAAGTTTTTCAGTATGAACATTAATTCTTTTTAAATATGAAATAAATAAGGTTGATAATCGATAAACTATATTTAAAGTTAATCTAACATGTTTGTCGGTTTCTATATTTTTAACTCTTCTAAATACTTCATCAAGTAACTGAAAATTATGTTTTTCAATCGTCACAAAATAATTTTTATTGTAGGCAATAATAAAAGGTGCAGTTGAATATTTTTCTATTTCTTGATTTTCAATGTAAGGAGTATCTAAAACAATCAGTGTGTCATCATCATCTACATCAACCCTTGCACTCTCTTCTTCATCTAAAGAAGTTAATAAAAATGTCTCGTTAATAGCGGTTAATTTTGATACTTCCTTTAATATATCAATTGTAGGATTATCAATGTGTATCCAACTTCCTTTTTC
>JAEDOI010000043.1 GCA_016302065.1 Bacilli bacterium
CGTAAGAAATATAAGTTTTATATCTAAATTAATGGAAAAATTAGTTAAATATTATAAAGTAGAACAAAGTAAATGAAAAAACTATATGATTTCCCATCTATTTTAAAAATAGATAGTTATTTTTTTGAATTTTCACATTTATAAGAAAATTAGTTTATTTTATTGTATAATAAAATAAGGTAAAAATATGAATAAGAAATTAACAAGATTAAAAATAACTGCTTTGATTGTTACATTAGTTCAAGTCATCTTAATTGGTATATTTTTAACTCTCTATATTTTAGATGTATGGGAGATGAGTAAAGTAATAAAGATAGAATATATTATTTATGCTTGCTTTGGACTTGCTGTTATTGATGGAATTATCATTTGGAGCATGATTTATAGTTTTCATAAGATAGCAAAATTAAATGATAATACCACAAAAGATATTATTGGAAACGATATAAATGAAGCATATTTATTTGGCAAAGTAGGTGTTTTTCTTTGTGATGAAAATGGAATTATATTATGGGTCAGTGATTTATTTCTTGAAAGACAGATGAATTATATTAATCAAAACATTTATGAATGTTTTCCAAAATTAAAAGATTTTGATAGCAATTTAAATATTAATTCATTGAACATTAGATCAAATGGATACGATTATTCAGTAAAATATTTAAAATCTTCTAACTTATATATATTTAAAGATGTTTCTGATTATGAGAATTTATCTAGATACTCAAGAGCTCACGCAATTGTTTTAGGAACTATCTTAATTGATAACTATGCAGATATTACATTAAATGATGATGATAATAATGATTTAATTTTAAAAGTTAGAACTGAAATAATGGACTATTTTAGACAATTTGATGTTACCTTACGACATACAAAAAATGATACCTATTTTGCTGTTTGTACTTTTGAGTCACTAGAAAAAATGGAAAAAGATAAATTTTCAATTTTAGATACAGTAAAACAATGTGGAACTGGAGAATCAATTATTCCAACATTATCTATGTGTTTTGCTTATGAATTTCCAAACATTAATAAATTAAATGAAAATGTTAATAATGGATTACAAGTTGCTCTTGCTCGTGGAGGTGATCAAGCGGTTGTTTCTAAATTTGGAAGTGACTTAAGATTTTATGGTGGAAGAACTGAAGCAAGTGAAAATAAAAATAAAGTTAGAGTTAGAGTTTTAACAGATACTTTAAAAACATTGATTACAAGAGCTAGTAAAGTAATATTAATGGGCCATACTGACATGGATATGGATGCATTAGGCGCTTGTCTTGGTATGAGAGCAATATGTAATACTTTAGATAAAGAAGCTTATATTGTTTTTGATTCTAAAAATACTGAAAGAAAAACAAGAAGCGCTTTAACTTCTCTTTATGCTAGATCTCAACTCGAACACATGGTTGTTAATCCAAAAGGCGCTGAAGATTTAATTGATCCTTCAACTTTAATTATTGTTCTTGATGTTAGTAAACCAAGTAGAACAATGTGTCCTCGTCTATTAGAATTAACTGATAAAGTAGTAGTTGTTGATCATCATAGAAGGGGTGAAGAATTTATTTATAATCCTGTATTTTCTTATATTGAACCAAGTGCTTCATCAACTTGTGAAATTATAGGTGAATTTATTAAATATGGTTCATATCAAAATGAAGTAAAATTGTCTCCAATTGATGCAACAATTATGTTATCTGGTATTTTTCTTGATACAACATTCTTTAAGAATAAGTCAGTTGGTTTAAGAGCATTTGAAGGTAGTATGATTTTAAAAGAATATGGGGCAGATAACTCGCTTGCTTATGATTTATTAAAAGATGAATATGAAGAATATTTAATGGTATCAAAGATTGTTACAAATAGAAAAAACCCTGCATATGGAATTGTCTTTTGTATGGCAAGTGAAAGTGATATTATCGATACTTCAATTCTTGCTAAAGCTGCCAATCAATGCATGGAATTAAAAGGTACAAATGCCGTATTTGCAATAGGTAAAACTAGTGATAAAGAGGTTAGAGTTAGTGCAAGAAGTGATGGTAGTGTTAATGTTCAAATTCTTTGTGAAAAATTTGGAGGTGGTGGTCACTTTGCAGGTGGTGGAGCAATTTTTAAAAATGCAACAATAAAAGAAGTTGAATCTCAACTAACTGAAGCACTTAACGAAAACTTAAGTGATATTAGAATAACAAATGGGGAAGGAGAATAATTATGGAAGTAATTTTACTTGCTGATGTAAAAGGAATTGGAAAAAAAGGTGAAACAAAAAAAGTTAGTGATGGTTATGCATCAAATTATTTAATTCCTAGAAAACTTGCTGTTAGAAAAACTGAAGGTAGCATGCAAGTTTTAAATAAACAAAATGAAGATGAAAGAATTAAACAAGAAAAATTGAAAGCTATTGCTTTAGAAACTAAAGAAAAATTAGAGTCAATAACTCTTGAATTTAAAGCTAAACCTCAAGCTGATGGAAGTTTGTCTAAAAACGTTTCATTTAAAGAAGTTGAAAATAAATTAAAAACTGAATTTAATATTGTCATTGATAAAAGAAAAATTATTGATAAGTTTTTGATTAATGCATTTGGTTATACAAAATTAAGAATTGAATTATATAAGGGAGTTGTTGGCATTATTAATGTCCATGTAAGTGAAGAATAATGGAAAAGAGTAGATATCCTGTAGATGAAATTAGCGAAAAAACAATTTTAGGTGTTATTTTACTTAAACCTAAAGAAAATTTATCAGTAATTAATGAACTTACTGAGGATGATTTTTATTTTAATAATGGTCAAAATAGATACTTATTTATTGCTTTAAAAGCTCTTGCTTTAAATAACTTGCCAATTGACATGACTAGTGTTTATAACTTTTTAAATGAGAAAAAAACATTAAACATTGTTGGTGGAATTGAATATATAAGTTCCTTGTGTGATTTAGTTACAACATTTAACAATGTTGATTTTTATCTCGATACTTTAAAGAAGACTACAATGTTACGTAAATTCTTCATGGCTTTTGATAATGCAGAAGATGAATATTTAAATAAGCCAATGGAAGATGTCCCTACATTTGTTCAAAAATATCAAAATATTATTAATGATGTTGCTAATTCTAGAAAAGAAACTGATTTTAATTCTCTTCATGATGTAGCTATTGAGTTAGATCAAAGAATTAAATCAAGTGTTGGAGGTGATTCCACAATAACAGGTTATTCTACTGGATATAAATATTTCGATAGAAAAATCAATGGTTTAAATAAAGGAAGCATGATTGTTATTGCTGGTCGTCCAGGAATGGGTAAATCAACCCTTGCTTTAAACATTGCTTATAACGTAGCAAGAAAAATCCAAAAGCCGGTTGCTTATTTTTCACTTGAAGTTGAAGCTGATAAATTGGTTATAAAACTTTATGCTTGTGAAGCTGGAGTAAATTCTAGAAACATTGAAACTGGTTATTTAACTACTGATGAAAGAGCAAGATTATCTGAAGCAAAAGATAGATTATTAGATGTTCCTCTCCATATTGATGAAAATAGAAGTAATTCTGTTGGAGATATTTTCATTAAATCTAAAAAATTAAAAGAACAATATGGGGATTTAGGATTAATTGTAATTGACCATATTGGTATCACTGATAAAGAAAAAGATATGAAATTTGGCAGTGAAGTTGCTGAACTTTCATATAAAGCAAGACAAGTTAAAAAGATTGCTGGTGAATTAGATGTTCCTATTATTTGTGTCACTCAATTAAATAGACAAGTTGAACTTCGTGATAATAAAATTCCTCAAATGGCTGATCTTAGAGGTAGTGGTGAATTTGAACAATCAGCTGACCAAATCATCCTTTTATATAGAGAAAAATATTATTCTCAAACTGGAAATGGAAGCAATAAAAAAGAGAATTCTACTGAAGAAAAGGATAATGATAAAGAACTTAATTTAGCAGAAGGATGGCAAATTGTTGAACTAAATGTTGCAAAAAATAGAGCTGGAGAACCAGGAAAAACATATCTTTTATTCAACCCAGCATTAAGTAGATTTGACACCCCAAGTTTAGAAACTTTAAAAGTTATAGAAAGTTGCAAAAAATCCTAATATGCATTTTTTAAATATAGGAAGTGGATCTAAAGGGAATTCCACAATTATTTATAATGAAGAAACTACAATTTTAGTAGATGTTGGAGTATCAAGAAGAAGAATTGTAACAGCGTTAAAAACAATAAATAAAAAATTAAGTGATGTTCAATATGTTTTAATAACACATGCTCATTCTGATCATATTTCTAATATTGATATATTTCCATCAAATATTGTTTATTCTGTAGAAAATGAGTTGAGAAATCACATGGATTTTAATATTCTCGAGCATTTTAAAGAATATAGATTAAATACAATAAGTGTAATTGTTTTATTAACAAGTCATGATGTTAAAGGTTCATGTGGATTTTTATTTAAAGATAATAAAAATGAATTAGTGTACATAACTGATACAGGATTTATTCCATTAAAAACATTAAATATAATACAAAATAAAGATATTTATATCATTGAAAGTAATCATGATATAAATATGCTTCTTGAATCTAGAAGAACTAATCGACTAAAAGAGCGTATTTTATCAAGTGTTGGTCATTTGTCTAATGATTTATGTGCTCAATATTTAGCAGAAGTAATAGGAGATAAAACAAAAGCAATATTTTTAGCTCATTTAAGTGAAGAATGTAACCTTGATGGAATAGCTATTGATACTGTTTATTCAATAGTAACAAGCAAAAATAAAAGGGCAAAACATATAGTTTTTGATGCACTTAAACAAAAAGAGGCCACCATTTATGATCAAGATTAATATTATATGTGTAGGTAAAATTAAAGAAAGATATTTACTTGATGCAATTAATGAGTACTTAAAAAGATTATCTAAATACGCTAAAGTAAATATTATCGAATTAGAAGATGAAAAAGTTCAAAATCATACAGCCATTGATATTCAAAATATTGAATCTAGAAAAATTTTAACAAAAATTAAAGATGATGATTATCTTATTATTTTAGATTTAAAAGGAGATGAATATGATAGTGTTAAATTAGCATCGTATTTTCAATCATTAGAGGATAAAGGAATAGGTAATATCTTTATTGCAATTGGAGGATCACTTGGATTTAATGATGAAATTAGAAAAAGAGCTGATAAATCAATATGTTTTTCAAAATTAACATTTCCTCATCAATTAATTAGAGTTTTCTTACTTGAACAACTATATAGATGTTATAAAATTAATAGAAATGAAAATTATCATCACTAGGAGAACATATGGAATACATTGAATTTAGCAATTTAAAACAATATAAAGATAAAGAATATAGTTATGTAAATGCATATATTATTGATGATGCAATATTTTTTATTGAACCAAATTTTTATACTCAATTAGTTTATTTTAAAGAATATTACAAAGATAAATATAACGACCTAATTAACGCTATATTAGACACAGCAAAAACCAATAAACATGTCATATTTACTGGGGATTTTGAATCTCCTGTAGTTCATAAAGAAGATTATATTTATCGAGAAATAGACGATTGCTTGGCCAAAATTAAATTAACATTTGATAATAAATCTAATCCAGAAAGTGATTGGAAAGATTAATCTATAATAAAAATAGAGAAAACATAATGTTTTCTCTATTATTTTTGCTTATTTTCTTATTTATTTTTGCTCATATTGAGGTCTTAAATTCTTCATTGATAACCACATACATCTAATACCAAATGTTAAGATGTAAATCATCATTGCAAAGTTAGAAAGGAAGAATCCAAGAACTAATGATAATAAGGCAGGAGTCATACTTAACCAAGTAGAAATACCAAATCCATGGTACCACTTAATTGTTGATTTAAGTGGATTATTTTTACCCCTAGTAAGTAAAAAGATTAATAATCCCATTAATAGAGTAATACCAGCATTTAATCCAATAGCTATTCCAAATTGAACCCAAATTAATCTATTTCTATTGTTAATATAAAGTTTATCAACAAATGGTGAATAATTTGTTATTACTTTAGAAGGAGTTAATTTTGTTTCTCCTTCGTTTAAGAAAGAAAGAATAGTTTTAAATGTTTTTCCTTCAAATTGTTTTCCTAAATTCTTGTAATCTCCACTAACACCATTTAATTTTGTCCCAGTATTAACGTTGTATAATTGAGATTCAAAATATGAAGGAGTAAAGATTATATAACTAGCTGTACGGAAACTTTCTGTAGTAAGTTCATTATCCTTTCTAATCATCTCTAAAGTTGAATTATATAATGGATCATTTTTTGCTAAATTAACATAATAAACATCTAATAATTTTTGTTTCTTAGTTGTATATTCATCAAGTCTTGAATATGTATAAATTGGAGTGTTTGACTTTTCAGGAAGTAAAGAAGAATCAATTTTAGCTTCTTTATTTTCAAAAGTAATATCAGGAGAAGATTCACTTTTTGCATAATCATATAAAGCAAGTGCTATTGGATCATTACCAGAAGAAAGATATTGAGAACCTTTAGTTTGACTTGCCGTTACAACTTGTGGAATAACAGAAATTGCCATAGAAAGAATGAAAATAATGAGAGTAACATACCATTTTTTTCTCATTCCACAATCCATAGCGATTTGATTGTTAAATAATGATTTAATATAATACCAAATTTTTCCCCAAGGGAATTTTTTCTTATTTTTTACAATTTTTGCTTTTTTTGCCATAAATAAAACCGATCATTTCCTTTCGTATGCTTAAAAATTATAAACTAATTTATGTTATTATACAAATAAGTATATTTGTATATACTTGAAAAGAAATAAAAAAGTATATAAAATATTTGCTACCTGGGGATGTCTTAGTTTCGACATTTATAGATTGGCAAAGATTGCAGTCGGGTAGTTCCGTTATAAACTAAAACAAAATATCTGGCAACAGAAATTTAAATCTTGCTTTTGCTGCTTAATCAGCCTTGTAGCATAATTTGCTAGGAAGCACGAGTCTTAAAGGTACATCTTCTTACGTTTAAGTAACTTGTCATAAAGAGAAGATAGGCCATAATGATGTTCGTAGTTATGGATGAAAACATTACGAAATAGCGGTGTAAAGTTCTTAAGAGTTGATAAGCCGTGAAAATTAAACTCTTAATAAACTGTAGTGATCTTTGTGGAACTGTAGATGGACCGGAGTGCGAGTCTCCGCATCTCCACCATATGAAAACAATAACTTTGATACGACAAATATCAAAGTTTTTTTCTTTGTGTGACGGGCATGTCATATATCTAAAGGGTGAAAGTCCCGAGTAGGAAAGTCGTTATAACTACATAGCGAAACTCAAGTCTAGTATCGTGAGGTATGGGATGAAAGAAGAGCGTAGCAAATGGACTGGGTAACGAAAAGAAACTTGATATGAGGCGACTAGCTAGTGATGTGGAAACAAAGCACTCTAAAATCACAAACGACCGTAATAGTTAGTCAGTAAATCAAGTACTCAAGTCTAGAAAGATATATGTCTTACCCCGTGAGGTCTTGGAGATTTGAGGAAACTCAAAGTCGAAAAAGGTTTGCTCCAAGAAGTCAGCAGAGTTCGTAGTAGTCGAAAGATGAAGGGATGAATAAATAAACCTTTTGCGAAGTACAATTAGCAGTGTCTATTTAACTTGTAAGGATGAGAAGTAACAAGCGTAACTTGCGAAAATATGCCGAAAATAGTG
The DNA here is from genome assembly GCA_016302065.1 of Bacilli bacterium. Lineage (GTDB taxonomy): Bacteria > Bacillota_I > Bacilli_A > RFN20 > CAG-826 > Onthovivens. The sequence continues at coordinate 7,738 of JAEDOI010000043.1, forward strand.
ATGATAGATAAACCAAAAGGAGGAAAAGCAAAACTATGAAGTTGATAGATGAAGTCTTATCTAAAGACAATTTAAATCAAGCATATTTACAAGTAACAAGAAATAAAGGTGCATCAGGCATAGATGATATGACTTGTGAAGAAGTAAAAGATTATTTAAAAGTCCACGGTAATGAACTCATTAGTCAAATCAAAAGTCGTGAGTATAAGCCACTTCCTGTAAGGAGAGTGGAAATACCA
>JAEDOI010000044.1 GCA_016302065.1 Bacilli bacterium
ATTTTATAATTTACATCAAATCAAATGTTTAATAAAATATTTATTGTGATTGAAGTTAAGAACTTAAATAAAATATATTCAATAAATAAAAAAAGAAATTCGAGGGGTTTAGTAGATGTTAGTTTTGTTCTTCCTAGTTCTGGTTTTGTTTTTATTTTAGGAAAATCTGGAAGTGGAAAATCTACTTTAATTAACTGTTTAGGTCTTCTTGATAAACCAACAAGTGGGGATATTTTAATTGATAATAAAAACTATAAAGAATTTACTCTTAAAGATGAAGAATATTATCGAGCTAAAGTATTTGGATTTGTTTTTCAAGATTATCAATTATTAGAAGAGCTAAGTGTTAAAGATAATATTAAATTAGGCTTAAGTTTAATTTCTGATTTAGAAAATTGTGAGCAAAGAATTAAGGAAATAATTAACAAAGTAGATCTAGTTGGGTTTGAAGATCGAAGCGTTAAAGAATTGAGTGGAGGAGAAAAACAACGTGTTGCTATTGCAAGAGCCCTAATAAAAAATCCAAGAATCGTTTTTGCAGATGAACCTACTGGAAATCTAGATGAAAAAACTTCAGAAATAATATTAAATATTTTAAAAGAATATTCGAAAGATCATTTAGTGATTATGGTAAGTCATGATTTACTTTTAAGTTATAAATTTGCTGATAGAAGAATAACTTTAAAAGAAGGATTAATAATTAATGATGAAATTAGAAAAGAAAATTATGAAAATAAATTAGTAATTGATGAAAATAACAATTGTTTTTTACCATTTTTTAGAAATTTAAACGAAAATGAAAACAAAGAAATTAATAATAACATTAAGAACATTAAATCAATTTCTAATTTAGATTCTGGATTTTTAAAAAATAAATTAGAAATAAATGATACTTTTTCATTAAAATATGAAAGAGTAGAATTTAATAAAAAAGAAAAGAATAAATTAACATTTAAATTCATTAAAAATGGACTAATAAGTTCATCTATTTTATCTTTTTTATCTTCATTAATTGTTATTTTAATTTTATTAATTCAAACATTTATTTCTTTTAATATTAATGATGTTGTGGTTAAAAATTTTAAAAGAAGTGGCAGTGAAGTAGCTTTATTTTCTAAATCAATTGAAGATGATGAATTAACTTTTAATAATATAAAATTAAAAACATTAAAAGAAATGGATGAAAGTGATAAAGCCTTAATTAAAGGAGATTCAAATAATGAATTTATTGATGTAGTCAATTATTCGATAATAACAAATTATTCTTCTGGATGTATAAATTATTGGGATAGAGGATATTTTTCAACAACTATTAATACTATACTTCATGGTAACAATCCTTATCCTATTATTAGTAACGGAACAGCTTTAGTGACTGATACTTATTTAATTGATAAATTTAATTTAGATGATAAAAACAATATTTTAGCTGGATCCTTAGCTAATTGTCAAAATTCTACTAGCTTAATTATTACTGATTTATATGCTGATGGAATTATTGAAGCATATGCTAATAATCATGTTAATTTAACATATGAACAATTAATTGGAAAATTATATCCTTTAACTACATATGGACAGAAATCTTTAAGTTGTAGTTGTTCTATTGGATGTATAGTTAAAACAAATTATAAAGAAAAATATAAAGAAATATTTTTAAATTACGAAAATTTTAAAAACAAAGTAATTAATCGTGTTGAATATAATGAATTTTTAAAATCTGAAACATTCAATAAATATAGTTCAGATTTATATAGTGGCACCTATTCAATGTGTTATTCTAATAATCCTAAATTTATAGAATGTGTAAAAGAATTAAATGATGAAAGAAATTATAGTAGTCCTAGTGGATTATTTTATAACACTTCTTTATCTTTAGCGGATAGTTATTTAAATGAATCATATGCAAGTTTAATATCAATTAATAATACATTAACTGATGATGAAGTTATTATTAATCAAGATATTTATAATTTTTTAAGAGAAAAATATAATGATGATGAAATAATTAGTAAAGAACTTTATATAATGAAAACTCAAAATAACCAAAGAAATGGAGAAATGAAAGGATATATTAAGTTAACTATAAAAGGTATATCATCTACTAGTAAAGGAATGGCAATTAATTCACATAATATTAAAAGATTAAATGCCCTTCATATTATGAAATATGCTCTTATAACAGATGTTGATTCTAATATATCTTCAATTATAAAAAATGCTTATAATAATGATTATTTTATATTTGACAGAAATAGTACAAATTATGATGTAGTAGATAGAACTACTAAAGCATTTTCTAATTTATTTACTTTTATTGAAGTATTGGCTTTTGCTTTTTTAATTGCATTTTATATTATGTTTAACATTAGATCTATAAGTAGTTCAAAACATCAAATTGGAATATTAAAAGCTTTAGGAATGAAATTTAAAGATTTATGCTCAATATTTATTTATAAAAACTTAATTTTTACTGTAATTAGTATAGTTTCCACTTTACTACTTGCTTTTCCTTCATTTAAAATAGCTGATGTATTATTAATTGAAAGCTATTCTTTATTTATTAGAAAAAGTATGCCATATTTAGAAATATTTATTATTAAACCAACAATATTTTTATTAGTTTTTGCTATTATTCTAATAATTTTTATAGTTTCCACATTAATTCCTTTATTAATTTTAAAAAAGATTACACCTTCAAAAATAGTAAATAATAAAAATGAATAAATTTTCATTAAATTAATAAATAATTTTCATATAATGAAAATATATTGAAATTAATTTTCATTGATATCATCAATATTTTTTAGTATTTTTTGAAAATTATTTTGAATTAAATGAAAATATTATGTAAATATACTAATTTACTTATATTAATATTAGTTTTCTATTATAATATTTAAAGAGGTAAAAAAACATGGCTTTTGGAATTTTATATGATTTCTTAATGGGTCAAACTATTGAGGCTTACAAATATTTTGGTGCTCATTTTGAAAAAAGAATTATTGAACGTGAAATTGATGTTCCATTAAAAAAAGATTCATCAAAAACTAAAAAAGCACTTGGAAAAGTCGAAGTAAATGGTGTTGTTTTTAGACTTTACGCTCCAATGGCAAGTGATGTTAGTGTAATTGGTGAATTTAATGATTGGAATCCTGCTGCTCATAAAATGAAAAAGGTTGATGATTGTGGAGTTTATGAAATATTTATTGAAAACTTACATAATTATCAATTTTATAAATATCATTTTAAAAATGCTAATGGATGTTACGTCGATAAAGCGGACCCTTATGCATTTTATAGCGAATATCGTCCAGGTACTTGTTCAAGATTATTTAATATTGAAGGTTTTATTTGGCATGATAAACCATTTTTAGATACAAGAAATAGAAATTTTGACCGCCCTTTAAGTATTTATGAAATTCATTTAGGTTCATGGAAGGGAAAAGTTGATGGTAGAAATTTAAGTTATGAAGAGATAGCCGATTATTTAATTCCTTATGTTAAAGAACTTGGTTATACTCATGTTGAAATTATGCCAATTTGTCAATATCCTTTTGATGGAAGTTGGGGATATCAAGCAACGGGATTTTATAGTGTTGATTCTCGATATGGTAATCCAATGCAACTTATGTCTTTTATAGATAGAATGCATCAAGCAGGAATTGGAGTAATTTTAGATTTTGCACCAGTTCATTTTGCAAATGATCCTTGGGCTTTAGCTAAATTTGACGGAACTTGTCTATATGAATATAGCGATACTCATATGTATAATTCATGGGGAAGTTTAAATTTTGATTTAGGTAAAGATCCTGTTAGAAGTTTCTTAATGTCTGCAATGAATTATTTTATTACTTATTTCCATTTTGATGGAATTAGATGTGATGCAATAAGCAATGTTGTTTATTGGGAAGGTAATAAAAATAATGGTGAGAATGTTGGAGCAACTGAGTTTATTAAAAGATTAAATGGTAAAATTCATTTAGCTCATAATGATGTAATGATGATTGCTGAAGATTCAACCGATTTTTCAAAAGTTACTAAACCTACTGATTGGAATGGACTTGGATTTGACTATAAATGGGATTTAGGATGGATGAACGATACTTTAAAATATTATGGTTTAGATCCTATTTATAAAAAATATGATCATAATAAAATTACATTCTCAATGGCTTATTTTTATAGTGAAAATTTCATGTTGCCATTAAGCCATGATGAAGTAGTCCATGGAAAAGGGACAATATTAAATAAGATGTGGGGCGATTACGATCAAAAATTTGCTCTTGTTAGAAATTTATATGCCTATCAATATGCTCATCCTGGCAAGAAATTATCATTTATGGGCAATGAACTTGCTTCATGGGATGAATGGAACGAAAATAAATCATTACCTTGGGAATTAAAACGTTTTCCAAAACATGATTCAATTACAAGATTAATTAGGGATTTAAATTTAATTTATGCTCATGAAGATGCACTTCATGTAGAAGAATATAATCAAGTTCACTTTGATTGGTTGATGGTTGATAATTCAAATGATAGTGTATTTGCATTTGAAAGAAGAGTTGGTGATTCTCATATTGTTTGTGTATTTAATATGACTCCTAAATATTATGAATATTACGATATTGGATTAACAAGAAGTGGTACTTATGAAGAAATATTAAATACTGATAAGGATGTATATGGAGGAAGCAACGCTTATAATGGATTAAAGCTTACTTCAACAGAAAATGGTCCATATAATAAACCTTACAAAATGACAATAAAACTAGCTGGTTTCGCTGCTTGTTTCTTTAGATTTGTTAAGAATTAATTTAGGGGGAAATATATGTTATTTAATAATAAAGAAGAGTTTAAAAAGTTATATGTTGATAGATTAACTAGTAAATATGGAAAATCACCAGCTGATGCCCATATTTATGAAAAATATGATGTTTTAGGTGAACTTGTTAGAGATTATAGTGGTACCAATTGGAGAAATACTAGAGATTATGTTATAAACAATGAAAAGAAACAATTAGTATATTTTTCAATGGAGTTTTTAATTGGTAGACTTCTTACATCAAATATGATGAATCTTGGAATATTTAATATTTGTAAAGAAGGTTTAGCTGAACTTGATATTGATATTGGTGAACTTGAGGATATGGAAGATGATGCAGGTCTAGGAAATGGCGGTTTAGGAAGACTTGCTGCTTGCTTCCTTGATTCAATTGCTTCATTAGGACTTCCAGGAAATGGAAATTGTATTAGATATGAATATGGTTTCTTTAAACAAAAAATATTAAACGAAAATCAAGTTGAACTTCCAGATCAATGGTTAAGTAATGGTTTTGTATGGGAAATTAGAAAACCAAAACATAGTTGTAATGTTGGATTTTATGGTAATGCAGAAACATATCTTAAACCAAATGGAGGATATGGAATTAAGACTGTAAATGCAACAATTGTTAAAGCTTGTCCATATGATGTCTATGTTTTAGGTGCTAATAATGGCGTTGCTAACACTTTAAGACTTTGGAGCGCTCAACCTAGTGAAGAAAATATGGAAAGTGGTCAATCCTTTAATGAATACTTAGATACATTACAAGAATTAAGCCATGGTTTATATCCAGATGATACTACTGAACATGGAAAATTATTAAGATTAAGACAACAATACTTCTTTGTTTCTGCTGGTCTTCAATCAGTTATTAGAGGTCATTTAAGAAAATATAAAACCCTTGATAATTTAGCTGATAAATATGTATTTCAACTTAATGATACTCATCCAATTTTAGCAATTCCTGAATTAATGAGATTATTAATGGATGTTTATAATTATGGTTGGGATGATGCATTTAATATTGTCACGAAAGCTTTTGCATATACTAATCATACAGTTATGCCAGAAGCTTTAGAAAAATGGCCTTGTGAATATATTCAAAGATTAATTCCTCGTTGCTATATGATTATTGAAGAAATTAATCGTCGTTTTATTGAATGGATGAGAAAGAATAAAGTTGAAGAAAGTGATTTTGACAATATGTTAATCATTAAAGACAATATGGTTAGAATGACTAATTTAGCTATTATTTGCTGTTTCTCAGTAAATGGTGTTGCTCGAATTCATACTGAAATTTTAAAAACTGTTACATTTAAATCTTTCTATAAATATTTTAAAGAAAAATTTAATAACAAGACTAATGGGGTAACTCATAGAAGATGGTTAATGTATTGTAATAAAGGATTAAATGATCTTCTTGTTGAAAAAATTGGTTCTTCTTGGCAAAAAGAACCAGCTAAACTTGAAGACTTTATGAAATTTGAAAAAGATAAAGAAGTTCATTCTCGTTTAGAAAGCATTAAACATCAAAACAAAGTAAAACTTGCTAATTATATTGAAAAGAATTATGGAATTACTATTGATACTAATTCCATAATTGATACTCAAATCAAAAGACTTCACGCTTATAAACGCCAACTTATGAATGTCTTTAGAATCATGCATTATTATTTTGAAATAAAGAACAATCCAAACTTTAAGATGTACCCTCATACATTTATATTTGGCGCTAAAGCTGCTCCAAGTTATGTATTTGCTAAAAATATTATTACTTTAATTCTTTCTGTAGCTAATGTTGTTAATAATGATCCTGAAGTAAATAAATATATGAAAGTTATATTTGTTGAAAATTATGGAGTATCCTTAGCTGAATTAATTATTCCAGCTACCGATATAAGTGAACAAATTTCTTTAGCTGGAAAAGAAGCTAGCGGAACATCTAATATGAAGTTTATGATGAATGGTGCTTTAACTCTTGGTACTCTTGATGGAGCAAATGTTGAAATCAATGAACTTGTTGGTGATAAAAATTCATTTATATTTGGAAATCATGTCGAAGATGTTGAAAGAATTAAATTAAATGGCTATTCTCCTTGGGATGAATATAATTCAAATCAAAAGGTTAGAAGAATATTAGATTCATTATTTAATGGTCCATGGTGTGAAGGCAAAAATGATAGATTTAGATCAATATTTGATGAAATAATGAATAGAAATGATGAATATTTAATTCTTAAAGATTTTGATAGTTACCTTGAAGAAAGTAAAAAGATTGAAGAATATTATTTATCTAAAGATAAGTGGTATGCTTCAAGTGTTGTAAATATTGCTAAAAGCGGATATTTCTCAAGCGATAGAACAATAGAACAATATAACGAAGATATTTGGCATCTTGAACCAATAAAATTTAATTAACAAATAACGGAGCCTTGTCTCCGTTTTTTGTTAATTAATTACTTATTTTAATAATATTATGTTATTTTTCTTTAATTTAATTAAATTTTATGTTAAATTATTGTTGTTAAAGAAATTTAACAATTACTCGAAAGAGTGCCCTGGTGGCATTCTATTTTTATTGTAAGGGGGTATAAATGGA
>JAEDOI010000012.1 GCA_016302065.1 Bacilli bacterium
ACCCGTATAACTAGCTTGGGAAGCTAGTGTTCTACCACTGAACTACAGATGCTTAAAAATTTTCGCCTTCAAAACTCCAAGTTAGAGTATCGAAATAGGCTACATATATTCTACTCTTTTTTATATTATAATTTAAAGAAATAAAATCAGTAATTGCTTTAGAAAACTTATTAGCATCATCATAATTAACTTTAGAATAAGTTTTAACTTCAACAATTAAGCAATCCTCATTTGAAGCAGAAAATCTTAATGGAGAAGAAGGAATAACATTTACCATTAACCATTCTTTACTCTTTTTTAATAAAACAATATGTTTTTCCACTTCTTTTTCAATATTTTCAATATCAACACTTGTTAAATTCTTGTTTGTTTTTACTTCAATAAATGGCATAATTTTCTCCTTTTAAAATCCAAGTTGTTTTAATTCTTCAACCAATTTTAAATAAAATTCACTTACCTTTTCAATTCTTTTTTTCTGTCCAAAAAAAGCAATTATTTCAATGTGATCAAAATTTCCATCGGTGTTTCCTTTATAATTTCCCCATACACTACTAGAAACACTTACAAGTCCGTCAGTATCTTCGCTTTCAATAAATTTTGTCAAATAATATGGAACAAACATAATAAATTGTCTCTTATTTTTTAAAGAAGATGAATAAGATTGATAAAAGACTTCTTTGTTATTAACTATTTCTCTATTAAATTCAATCATTGATTCATATGAAAGATCTTTTCCAACAGCTAAAAGATCAGGATTCTTATCTTTACATATTTTAAAGAATAAATTAGACCAAAAACATAAGAACTTAATGACAAATTTAGGTAATTTTAGAAGATTTGAAGCAAGTTTACTACCATGATGAGGAGTAGAAAGTGTTGTTAAACTTGCTACATGTTTTGCCATATCAAGTTTTGAAATCATATAGCGGGAATCAAGTCCACCTTTAGAATGAGCAATAATATTTATTTTATCTACTTTTTCTGTTTTTAAAATTTCAATGATTTGAGCTTTTAATTGCTTAGCATTATTTTCAATACTACCAATTCCATCATGATTTCCAATATAAACATGTACATGATTTAATGCTAATTTATCTTTTATTTTTCTAAAAGCACGATAAAAAGAGAAGTCCTTAGCAATAATACCATGAACTAAAATAACAGGATATTTAGTACAATATTTATTCACAAATTAATTATATAATTTGTAAATTTTATTTACAAATTTTTAATACATCTTCATTTAATGTCAAATTAAAATCTTTAGCTAAATGAATAAAATTTTCCCTACTAATTGTTTGTTCTTTTGAAAATACACCCTTCATTGATATTACTTTAACTAAAATTTCTGCACTCTTTTCAATAGTATCTGCTAAACCAAAGGCTTCATCAAAAGTTGAACCAGTAACAAACATTCCATGATGGGCCCAAATTACTGCATCATATTTTTCAATCATTTTTGAAGTAGCAATAGCAATATCTTTTCCTCCAGGTACCATCCAAGGAATTACTCCTATACCTCTAGGAAAAACAACAGGACATTCAGTGGCCATTTCCCATAATTCACGAGTAAATATTTCTGAATTTAAAGGAAGTACAAATGTTAATGCAATAACATTTGTAGCATGCATATGGTATACAATTCTCTTTTCGTTAATGCTTCTTCTTTTAATAACTTCAAGATTCATTAGATGACTTGGAAGTTCACTTGTAGGTTTTCCTCCATTTTTTAGTCCCCGACAAATTTGATATTTTGTACCATCATCATTTACTTTAATAATACAAATGTTTTCTTCAGGATATTCTTTAACATTCATTAAATAACATCCACTACCTGTTACAAGAAAATATTCATTACTTAAATCTTTAACAATTGTTCCGATTTCTCTTTCATCTTGATAAGTAAAATTTTCTTTAATTGATTCAACTTCTTCTTTCTTTATTCGATAAGAAAGGTTACCACCATTTCTTTCGTGCCATCCTTTTTGATATCCTTCAAAGCAAAGATTAATAAATTGTTTAACAAATTTAGCTTCTAATACTTTCATTATTTTCTTCCTTTTAATACTACATCTTCATAACGTTTAATTTCACTTAAGTATTCTTGCCCTAATGGTTTATTATTAATAAAACAGAAATAATCATAAACAATTCCCCAAGGCATTGCTTTCATTTCTTCAGTTAATACCATTCTTTCTGTATAATTTTGTTCTTCTTCAACTTTATTTAAATATTCAGTTGGTTCAAGTAAAGCTTTTAACAATGCTTTTTGAGTTGATCTTATTCCAACTACCCAAGCTGCAATTCTATTAATAGAAGCATCAAAATAGTCTAATCCAATTGAGGTTTTATTAATTAATCCACTTCTTACTAAGCTTCTTGCAATTTCATTTAATTCATCATCAAAAATTACAACATGGTCACTGTCCCACCTTACTGGACGAGAAACATGAAGTAAAAGATGAGGAACATAAAGAAGAACTGAACTAATCTTATCACTAATCATTTCGGTTGGATGGAAATGTCCACTATCAAGAGTTAATCCAATTTGATTTTTAGTAGCATAGCCTAAATAAAATTCATTGCTCCCAACAGTATAACTTTCTAATCCTATTCCAAATACTTTACTTTCTACACAATCAATATTATATTTTGGATCAATTTTTTCTTCTAAAATTTCATCTAATGATTGTTTAAGTCTTTTACGAGGAGAAACTCTATCATAAGGAATATCTTTCATTCCATCAGGAATCCAAATATTTGTAACGCATGGTATTCCTAACTCTTTTCCAAAATATTCACCGATTTTTCTACTTCTTTTACAATGCTCAACCCAAAAAGATCTAATATGTTCATCACTTGAGCTTAATGTAAAATTAGAGCTAGCTAATGGATGAGAAAAACATGTTGGATTAAAATCTAATCCTAAGTCGTTTTCTTTTGCAAAATTAACCCAAGAGGCATAATGTTTTGGTTCGATCTTATCAAGATCAACTTTTTCATCTGTATCTAAATATATAGCATGTAAATTTAATTTAAATTTACCTGGAAGTAGGCTTAAAACTTCTTTAATATCTTCTCTTAATTCATTTACATTTCTAGCTCTTCCTAAGTAATTACCAGTAGTTTGAATTCCACCACTTAATTCATCTTTACTTAAAAATCCTCTAACATCATCCCCTTGCCAACAATGCATTGAAATTCTTATTGAAGATAATGTTTCAATTGCTTTATCTGTATCAACGCCAATCTTAGCATATTCTTTTTTAGCTAATTCGTACTCTTTTCTAATATCTCTCATTGTTTTTACCTCACAATAATTATAAATTTATTAAAAATAGGTTGCTATATTTTGATTAAATTTTGATAAATGAGCATAAATATGTATAATATAATCATAAATGAGCAAAATATATGTTTAATATTGAAAGAGAAGATAAAATAATTGAAATTTTAAAAGAAAAGAATTCAATTTCCGTTAATGATTTAGCAAAGATATTATTTACATCTACTTCTACTATTAGAAGAGACTTAACTAATTTAGAAAATAAAGGATTAGTTGTAAGAACATTTGGAGGTGTATATTTAACTAAAAATAGATTTAATAAAGAAACTCCTTTTAAATATAGAGAAGAAATAAATATTACTGAAAAAAGGAAGATGTGTCTTCACTGTTTACCATTTATTAAAGATAATATGTCTTTATTTATTGATTCATCTACTACTACTCTTCAAATTGTTAATTACTTAAATAATTTTAAAGATTTAACTATTATTACTAATGGATTAGAAATTACTAATTTAATATTAAAAAATACTAAGCACCAAGTTATTTTACTTGGAGGTTTTATTCAAAATAACTCTAATTCCTTATTAGGAAGTTTAACTACTAACAATCTTTCTTCTCTTCATGCTGATATTTCTATTATGTCTTCAACTGGAATTGATTCAACATTTGGTTTAAGCGAATCAACACTTGATCAAGCTGAAATTAAAAAGTTAATGAATTTAAATTCAGATATGTGTATATATTTAATAGACAATACTAAATTTGATAAAAAGGGAATTATTACATCAAGTCCAATAAAGGATGTAGATATATTAATTACTAATAAAAAACCTAATGAAATTTATATAAATCTATTTAAATCTAATAATATCAAATTGATTTATTAGATTGATTAAGACTAAAATATTGTTATGGATGTTAAAATAATTATATTAATAATAGTTACAATTTTATCGTTAATTTTTGGTTCAATAGTAAGTTATGCTACTATTATAAAAAATAGAAAACTATATTCAATTTTAAAAGTTTTTCCTTTGTTATTTTTAATTATTGGTTTTGTTATTTGTTATCCAACAAAACCAATATTATATTTAGCTCTTATATTTGCTCTAAGTGGAGATATATTTCTTATATTTAAAAAATCTAAATTATTTTATATAGGGGCAGTTAGTTTTTTTATTTCTCATTTATTATTTATCACCAACTATTTCTTAATTATAGATTATTCACTTAACTATATTCCTTTATATTTATTTATTACTACTCCCTTATTATTTATTGTTTTAGTTCTTAGTTTTGGAATTGCTAAATTTAAAAAATTAAAAGCAAACGCTTTTTTAACTCCAATATATTTTTCTGGATTAATTATAAATTTTTATTTAGCAATCAATTGTTTAATATTAATAAAAGATTTAGCTTTTATTATTTGCATAATTGGGTATTTATTCTTTATATTAAGCGATGCATTTATTGCAATTCAAAAATTTATTAAGACATATAAATATCATGATTTTTATATAATTTCTACTTATTATATTGCTCAAATATTAATTTCAATTGGTTTATTTGCTTATATGATTCCATAAATTATATGGTAAATCATATTATTTTTATTTCTTATAATAAGAAGAAGCAATTTTAGCACCTAATCTAGCATTAGATAAAATTAACTCAATATTGGTTTCTAAACTTGAGCCATTTGTTAATTCAACAATTTTTGAAAGAAGAAAAGGAGTTTGATCTTTTCCTTTTATATTTAATTTATTCATTTCAAGAATTGCTTCATCAATTATTTTATTAATATATTGTTCATCAAGAGAATATTTTTCACTTACAGGATTAGTAACAAGTATGCCATTATCAAGGTTTAAATTTTCTTGTTCTTTAAAAATTGTAGCAATTTCCTCACTATTTTTAGCATTATAGTCGACTTTATATTTAGACTTATTTGTAAAGAAAGCAGGTAAATAAGAAGTGTTAAAACCAATTACTGGGACACCTTTTGTTTCAAGATATTCCATAGTTAAACCAAGATCTAATATAGCTTTAGGACCAGCACAAATTACACATACCCTAGTTTTACTTAACTCATCAAGATCAGCTGAAATATCAAATGTTTCTTGAGCACCTCTATGAACTCCTCCAATTCCACCAGTTACAAAAAACTTAATATTAGCAAGTTTAGAAGCAATCATAGTAGCACTAACAGTAGTTGCTCCCCACAGCTTTTTGCTTACAACTATTGGAAGATCTCTTCTACTAACTTTTACAATTCCTTTTCTTTTACCAAATTCTTCAATTTCATCTTTGCTCATTCCAATTACAATATCACCATCAATAATTCCAATTGTAGCAGGGATTGCTCCGTTATCTCTAATTTCTTTTTCTACCCTTAAAGCACATTCAACATTTTTTGGATATGGCATTCCATGGGAAATAATAGTTGACTCTAAACTTACAACTGGACGATTTTCCTTTAATGCTAATTCCACTTCTTTATTAATTCTTATCATTGTATTCAATCTCCTTTATTTTTTCTTCATTCTCTAATATTTTAAAATATTTATCAAAGTTAATATATTTTTCTTTATATTCATAAACAACTTGATCAACTAATAAGACATATTTAGCAAATTGCTTAAAATCTATAGTAATTGGAGCATATTTTTTATAATAAATATATAAGAATACCCTAAATAATGTAAATAAGAAGCAATATATAGCATTAACAAAAGGATAATGTTTAAAATATATAAATGGAACTTCTGTTACATCTTTAATTAATATTCCGATAGTTATTAAAATAGGAATTAAAATAAGAGGAATAATTGTAGAAATTAATAGTTTTTGCTTAGTTTTTTTCTTTTGCTTATTAAATGATTTTAATATATCTTCTTTATTTGCTAAAAGAATATCTTTTGCATAGAGTGTAGTGTCTTCATTATCAATTAAAAGCATAGAAGGAGCATTCACCATTCTAAAAAACACATATTTTCCATTCAATTTTTGTGCTTGTTTAGATTTACTCTTAAAATATTTTCCGTTCTCTTCATATTCTACTCCAAAAGGAAATAAGAAAAGATCAGCTAAACGAATTACTTTCTTTCCAGAATAGTAAAATATCAAAGTTACTTCTAATAAAAATCCAATTAATTTTAAAAGACAATATATTATTCCTCCACCTAAAATTAAGTAAATAGTGTTGAAAACAGGGGCTTTTTTATAGTTAATACAGAAATCAAATTGTTGTTTAGAAAATATATATTTATATCTTTTAATACATTTAACACCTGAAGGTATTAAAATTAATGAAGCAAATGATACAATCATTACAATAGTATTAAATAGCGAGAGTATTAAAGCTCCACTAATGTAATATAAAATTTGCTCAATAGTTGATATAAATTTTTTCATATATTTAATATTAATAATAATTATCTTTATTTACAAATAAATACCAATATTTTTAATGAAAATAATATATTAAATAAATAAGTCTTAAGTTAACTTAATTACATCTTAAAAATTGACAATATATGAGAGAATTTTATATATTTTTAAGTTATTTATTATATATATGATATAATAATTATATGTTTAAAGTTGATCAAACATTACTAATAGAAAATTTAAAGAAAAATATAAAAAGTTCATATGGAGTATTAATTGCAATATCTATATTAGAAATATTAATGATTGTTTATGGATTAATTACATTTAATTTTAATGAACCAATTAGAATTGTATATTTTATTTCATATTTTGTTTTATTAGCAGCTTCTGTTACTGGAATATTTTTATTAACCTACTATAAAAAAGAAAAGAATATACATCGATTTAAAGAAGCATATTTTTATTCATTCTTTTATGTAACCTTACTTTGTATATGGTCAACATTAATTAGCGCATTAGATACATTTAATGGCAATTTTCCATTTACTTTCTTAACAGTATTTATTGCTATTCCTTTCTTCTGTTTAATCGATCCAATAATCTATTCATTATATGGAGTAATAGGTACTATTGCTCTTATTATTACTAATATTTTTTATACCCAGTCGTTAGAAGATAAAACAATTGATTTTGGCTATTATGTTAATATTGTAATCTTTTTACTTATTGTTATATTAGCAACATTTAAATCTTATGAAGTTGTCGTTACTAGACATAAAAACGAAGAGACATTACGTATTCAATCTTTAACAGATCAACTTACTAATGTATACAATAGGAGAGCATTAGATTTAAAAATTAATGAATTAATGAATTTAAAAGATAAAACTAATTATTCTTTAATATTAATTGATATTGATAAATTTAAAGAAATTAATGATAAGTTTGGTCATACATATGGAGATACATGTTTAAAAGAAGTAGTTAGCGTTATATCAAAATATCTTTCTAAGATGTCTTTATTTAGATATGGAGGAGATGAATTTATTGTTACTACTACTTTAAATAGAGATGAAATTAATTACTTTATAAATCAGATTAATAATGATCTAAGGTTAATTGATAATAAAGTGGGTTTACAAATATCGGCTGGAGTTTATAATTTAACAAATAATGATTCTAAACCTGATGATGTATTATATAAAGTTGACAAAGCTTTATACGAATCAAAAGTAATAAATAGCGGAAAATGCGTATTCTTTAATGAATAAATGTCAATAATAAAAAAATAAGGAATTAAATCCTTATTTTTTTAATTTTAATTAGTTGTTAAGCAATAATTTCAAATGCTACACTGGCATCAAATGAAATTGCATTAGCTACGCTTGATAAAGCAACTTCCATAGCTGTATATTGAGCAGCAGTTAATGGTTTTCCAGGCTTTGCAACATCTTCACTATTAGCTTTATATTTGAATGGAGTATTTGCAGCATTGCTTGCAGCTAAACTTATAGTAACTGTATAAAGAGTATCATTTTCATTGGTTGTTTTTGTCCATGGACTTTCTAATGTTCCTTCATCAAAAGTAAATTCTTTTGTTACAGTTAAAAGTTCTGTCTTAACATCAATATATTTTAATAAAGTTTCATTAACTCTTGCTGTAAGGTTGAATTTACCTTTAATATTTGAAGATTTTAAACCTGAAGCACTTGCAGTAGGAATTTTAAATGTAACATCGAAAGAGTTAACAGGTGTATAAGTATCTCCTTCTCCAGGAGTACCAACATATATTTTTTCTGTTAATAAAGCAGCGTTTGATGCACCACCTTGATCTAAAACAATTTTCGCATTTGCAGGTAAAGTAGTAGTTAATTCACCAGCTGTAACATGCATTTCAGTAACAGCGACACCAAGTTGTGCAGATTTAGAAACGGTTCCTGCGTTAAAGTACCATGCACTAAAACCGCTACCTACAATAGTAGCGACGCCTACTAATGGTAAAGTAAGCATTAAAATTTTTCTTTTTTTCATATTTCCCTCCGAATTTTTTACACATCACGATAGATATAGTCATATATTGTCAATTTTTATGATGGCAAACAGTAAAGAATCTTATTGTTTAATATCCTATAAAAATAAAGCAAAGATATATCACCATTAGAATCTAATTCTACTTCATAAGATGAAGAATTTATGCTTGGTGTTTCATAACTCCTTATACTTATGCCCTCGTTAGTAGAAGTAAGATCAACTGACAATACTTTCTTTTTGGTTGTGTAATCATAAAGAAATACACGACTATAGTTCGACCCATACTTATTTTTAAGAATACTTATAAGAGTTGATGATGAGCCTTTATCTTCATCTTTACTGCTCATCATATCTCCAACTAAGTAATCTTTTTCAAAAATAAGATTGGTCGTTGTGTAATGATTAATAAATTTGGATGTTACTCTATTTGTATCAGTCTTTTCAACCATCCCTAAATCTATTTTTCCATCAAAGATTTTTACAAATCTTTGTTCTTGTTTACATATATAAAGGTCATAATAATAATTAAATGTTCTTGAGTGTCCATCAACTGTTTTAGTAAAACTAGAAAACATTGTTGAAGGTAAATCAGACCTTCTAACTAATAAAATGTCATATACACTTTTAGCTCTATTTGTTAAAAATTTTAATCCTAGCATTAAATCTTGGTCGATTCGATTATTTTCATTATAGAATGTATATTCCATAAATGAAGGATCAATTCTAGTAAATACTCTTCCATTATTTCCATTAATTTCTTTGTAATATAATCTTTCATATTTTGTCTTCGAAGTTTCTAACCAAATTGAACTATTGTTTACTTGTCCTTGATATGATGCTAGTTGACCATAAATGTATCTTATATTAGTAAAATCTGCGTTTCTATAAAGAAGTACATTTGGATTAGTATCATTAACTTTTTCACCTGTTCCTGAAATAGCATTATTTAATTGTTCATCAGTATTTGCAACATAACAATTATTTACTCGAGAAAAAGTTCTAGTTAAATCATAGTTATTTTTAAAGTAGTCATTGTAGAAAGTTTTAAGATCTTTTGAAGAATTTGATAAGTAATCAGTAGAATATGAATCTTTATAGAGATGTAAATCATCAATTACTTCATAACAAAGGAAAATATAACCAGCAGGATTAGCTGTTAATCCGGTTCCTTTATGATGAAAAACAACTTCATTTGTTTCCTTATTACTAGAATCAGTAACCTTAAAACCAATTTTGCTAAAATCAGTTTTAAGATCTTTTTTATATAAAGTTGGGAAATTTTCTTTATCATTTGTTAAAGTTAATAATAAATTTTCATTTGTTCCATATTTTGTAAGTAAAGCTTGAGTAGAAGGACTATAAATACAAGAATTTACTATTAAAGCATATAAATTTATGTATTTCTTTGCATAGTCAACCCCCATAGTTTTATCTTTAGCAAACTTAAACGCAACAGAATGTCCTGAATATTGTCCCACAGTACCATGACCAAAAATAGCAGGATCTACATTAATTGTAGATGTTAATCCATAATTATCACTTAGCTTTATTTCTCTTCCAGTTGCAAGAAAAACATTTTCGTTAGTTCCATATTTATTAGAAGAATTTTTTACATATCTATCACCTACATAATCAAATGTTCTCCATAATTTATTTTTACTTTTTCCTTCTTCGTCTCTTCCAATAATGAAAACACAATCTCTTCCAGAATCTACAATATCTTCAACTGGAAAGTCCGAAGCAATCTTTCCAATGTTTTTTGTTTCTTTAAATTGAGGAAAAATTCTAATTACATGAGAATCCTTTGAATCAGGAAGATCTTCAATTGCAGTAACATAATTATTTAAATCTTCATCAAAATTAAAGAAAGTATTCGTATCGCTTGCAAAGAAACTAGTATTTACATCACTATAATCAGAAACAAGAGAATAATTACCATTACTAAGTTTCTTACTTTTTGCTACTGTCCACTTATGATTTGTATTTGTTTCCATACCTTGATTTTCTGCAGCAAAATTAACTACTGGATAGTTGATATAATTATTAAATTCATTTAAAGAAATAGAATATTTAACATTTAGTTTTAATGGTAAATACCTTCTATCTACATATTTTTCGTTTGTTCCTGGAGTAGAAATTTTAGGCATTCCACCTTCATAAATAGTTTCGTTAGTTAAAGAAGAAACAACAACTTTACTATCATAATCTCCCCATCCACCATATCTATCATTTTTTCCACTAATCATTTCTGCTTTGGTTCTAAATGCAGGGGTAGCATTTGTTGCAGTAGGATAAACAGAAACAGTATAATCATTTTTAGAAAAAGGATAAAATGATGCATCATTAACTTTAGCGGTCATTAAATCTGTATAACTATTATAAATTGTTCCTCCAACATTAAGTCCTTTAGGTTCATAATTATTAATTTTATAAAAATCACTATTATTTGGATCTTTTTTAGGAACTCTTAAAACATCATCAGATTCAATTTCAAAACTTCCAAATGCTTCCTCAGGTTTTGGATTATTAACAGGATCATCAAGATAAGCTTTATATATTCCCATATAATAAACTGAAGGGAAGAAATATAAAGTATATGAATGATCTTTATCTTCATTATTTGAAAATGAATAATTTTCATATATTTGATCAGTAGATGTATCTATTCCAATATCTTTATCAAATGTTGCTCCATCAACTGGAGAAAAATAAAAATATGAAAGACCTCCACCGACAAAAACTGTTATCAATGCAATAAAAGCAATAAGAATGTATTTAAAATGTCTTCTCATGGTTTAATATATTCTCCCATAAAATGAACTTTAATATTCCAATATCCATTATTTATACAATTATCGACAAGCGAATCATATTTTTGAGCGGTATTTGGTTTTTCATCTAATGATATATATTTGAATATTTTAGACATTCTTAAAAAATAAGATATTTCATTACCGTTAGTATTAGACAAATTTCTATCAATACCTAATATTTCGTTATATGGATCTATAGTTGATTGTTTTGAAGTATCTGTATCATAATATTTATTAAATCCAAAAGAAGAATCATAAATATAATCAAGAGTAGATACTGTTTCAACATAAGATGATAAAGCTTTATATCCTTTGTTTTTATTATCACTAATTTCAAATTTAAAACCTAATCTAATTCTTGTTCTACCTTCTCTATTTAAATAATCTAAAACTTCGCCAGTTGGTTTTATAAAAGTAAATACTAACTTATCATCTATTTCACTATATTCAACTTTTTTTTCATCAAATTTCGATGTATAAAAATTTATGCCTTCGAATAAATCATTACTAGTTTTATTACCTTCGCTTAAAACAAGTTTAGATGGAGCTTGATCAACTCTAAACTCACCACTTATTGCAACTGGCTCAATTGACAATCCAACACTTGCTTCTTTTGCACTAACTTCTGTACCTTCTTCAATAAAAACAAACACAGCAAAGCCAGTGCCAACAAGAGAAGCAACCCCAAAAATAGAAAGAAAAATAAATAATAATCTTAGACTATTTCTTTTCATTATTTAAATTCTTCTCCCAATCAAGTTTACTAATTTCGCTATCAATTTCTTTAGCGATATATACTTCTCTAGAATCATAAGAGTTTTCAATTCTTTCTTCAGAGAAATCAAACATAATTAAGAATAAAAATCCACTAAGTAAAGCAACAATTCCAATATTAGATTGGAGATAAATTAAAGTTACACCAAGTCCATAATTTGAAAAACCATTGTATTTACCAACTATATTTTCATATCTAACACCAAGTTCAAAAGTTAATGAATCAGAGTTTGCATCTCCTCTAAGAGTAAATAGCTTTACTCCTTCAGTATTTTCCATAATTTTAATAACTCTATGAACATAAATTACATCATCATGTTTATAAGCAATAACATCATAAAGTTTAATATCTTCTTCGTTAATTTTTTCTATTCCAATTAAACTATATTGTTCTATTTGATTTGTTAAATTATTATCAGAAATATATGTATTTCCTTCATAAATTGATTCCATTGAACCAGTTAAAATAGTTATATATGAAGTATTTCCAATAAATAATGTTTGATCATTTACTTTAAAAGCTAATGTAATACCAAAAACAACAAAAAGAATAAAATAGAAAACTAAAGCAAAATAATTCATTATTGTCTTACTTTTTTCTTTCTTTTTCTCTTTTCTTTTAATAGCTTCACTTACTGTAATTCTTGCTTTTACTTTTATATCATCAACAATTACTTCTGGTTTTATCTCTTCCTTAACTTCATAATTACTAACTAATTCTTGAAGATACAATTCATAATTTCCATCATACTTCTCATTTTCATCAAAAGAAGTTCTTGTTTTTCTGCTTGTTTCAATTGTTTTAGTTTCTTGTTTAATAGCATCTAAATCAATTCCTGTATCAATTTTATAAAATAAATGTTCATAAGATTTATAAGGAAGAATAAATTCATCATATACCTTCATAGAAATATATTTAGAATATTTTTCTTTTGTTTCTTTCTTTATTTCGTTATCTTCATGCCCAAATTCAATATGTTTTTTCTTATATTTTGAGTATAAATAGAATGTTATACCTAAAACAAGAGCCATACCAACGATGACAATAGAAGAAACAACTAATGCAATAATCTCTAACTTACCTTGGCCATTCATATTACGATCCCTTCTTATAAGTTAATGAGAAATTAATTGTTAAAGCATTTGTAACATCACTTAAATCATTTTGCATTGCACTATGAGCTTCTTTTGTTGTTGGTTTTCTACCTTCTTTATATTTAAAAGAAGGAGACGTTTCAGCATCACTTGGTTTAACTTCCATCTTATATGTATATTTATAATAGTCAACTGAATCAATTGTTTTAATTTCTGTAGGTTTTAAATCAAAAATTACATTATTAGATTCTAAAATTGTCATAGCATTATTTATAATAGAGATATAATAAGCAACCTTATCATTTAATGTTGCAGTGCTAGTTAATTGAGCAACTGTATTATTAAAAGCTAAACCATCAGCGTCATCTTTTTTAATGAAATAATTAACATCAAAAGAACTAATAATTCCATTATTAGCTTCAGTTAATGCACTATACAAGCAAATTTTTTTAGTTAAATCTTCTTTACTAAAAAATCCACCTTGATCAATTTTTAAAACAGTATCTTCTGGTAGTGAAGTTTCAATAAATCCAAAAGTTTCAACTTTATCTTCAACTTTAACACCAAGTGATTTTTCTAAACGAATATAACTAGAATCAAAATACCAAGCACCAAAACCAGCACCAACTAAAACACTAGTTGCTAAAACGGGTATTATAATAACCAACAATTTTCTTTTAAACATCAAACTCTCCCAAGTATAAGGCATTATATAGTTTAGCACTTAATAACTCGATGTCAATTTATAATTAATAGCTATATTTATTTTAAGCAAATAATGTAAAATTATTCGATAAATACATTATCTTTAAGTTAACTAAAAAATTAATTATTATAGCGATATTATAGATAAAATTTTATCTTTAAGCAAAATTATTTTATTACTTTTATAACATGGTCAACATTTGTCATATTTGGGCAATCAATATATCCAACAAACATACCAGAAAGAATTTTATAATCAGTAGGAACATTTAAAATTTCTAAGCATTCTTTACTAGCTGCTATAAGTCTTGCAACAGAATAAGAAAAAGTGCTTCCAAGATCTAAGTCACTTGCTGCTAAGCACATATTTTCAATTATACTTCCAGCATCTTGGTTTGCTAAAACTTCACTATTATTTTTAGAAAATAATAAAATAACATTTTTAGAATTATAGCTTACATCCATTCCTCTAACGTTTTTAATTATTGAAATAATTCTTTCAAATTTTTCTCCTTTTAAAGAATAAAGAAGATAATCATTATAAGAACCTCTACTAACTGGAGCATGCATTCCAGCATCTAAAATATAAGTTAACTTATCCTCTTCTACTTCAATAGGTTTATAACTTCTACAGGTTCTTCTTTTTAAATATAAATCTTTAAATTCCATACTTATGCCCCATCCTCATGTGTATCACAAATGTTTTTATGTTTTGGCTTTTTATAATTTGAAGATCTCTTTTCTTCAATCATAAATTTAACATCTTCACTATAATATTTTTTCTTATTATATGGATTGTTTTTCATTGTTTTTTACCTCAATTTTTAAAGTTGCTTCCTCATTTAAAGATAAAACTTCAACACTAAAGTCTAAAATGTCTTCATCACTTTTGCTTACTAAATATTTATTTAATTTATTTGAATTTGATGGCATTAAAGAGGTATAAATACTAGATTCATTTAATTCAAATTTTTGATTTTCAAAAAATAAGGCTTCATCGCTTTCTTTATATTTTCCATTTATAGGATTAGTTGTACTATTTTCTAAATTAGAATAATTTGCAGGAAAAATAGTCGATAAAAGCATAGGATTTTGATTATATTTTGCATTAATTGCAGATGTATTAGTTAAATAATTAACATTAATTTCATCAGTAGATGTAACTAAATTATTATAAACATTACCTTCTTTTGCTCCTCTATTATCAATATGAGTAATCTTAATTCCTTTTTTTGAATAACCTTTTATTTTTCTATCTACATTATTATAATAAGCAAGATAATCTTTTTCATTTAATCCAGTAGGAGTTACATATTCAACAATAAAATATTCATCAAATGCTCCTTTATTATAATTATTTCCTCCAATTACAATAAAATCTCCACTTGATTCAAGAGGCTTAATATTTATAGTTGTTGAGCTATTTACAATTTTAGGTTCAATCCATCCTAAAGAAAATTTTGAAAAAGCTAAGTGATCACCTATATTAAAATCCATCATGTCAATGTTACCATTTGGACATAATTTGTAATTATATATATCATAGTAATCTATTAAACCTAACAAATGCCCAGTTTCATGAATAAAGGTGTGAGCATCTATTCCATTTGTTCCATATCCTTGAAACATAAAATCAAATGTACACCAACAAAAATTCATATAAGTTGGATTATAGATATTTCTTAAATTGTAATTTTTCTTATTCCAATAGGTAAATCCCCAATAAGTTGAAGCATATCTAGAATCATAATTATAATTTAAGTAGTTTCTTGCACTATTTATAAACCAAACAGCATCAATTAAACCATCTTTATCATTATCAAATTTAGTACAATCATCATTATATGTTTCTTTATACCAATTTAAAGCTTGATCCATACAATACATAATTCCACTATCACTTGGATCATTTCTATCTCTTTCCATATATATTTCAAGAGGATCTTTATTTAAATTAAACCAATCAGAGACAGTGAATTCTAACTTAAGTTGGTTATAACTTGATTTTAAGTAAAATGAACTTACAGATTCAAAATTAGTATTTGTTGAATCTCCATTAAACATTAATTTAATTTTTTCAAGATTTTCACTTGTTGCATTTTTTTCAAATCCTTTAATACAAAGCGGAATTACTAATACATTTAAATAACCCTTTGAAGGAAGAGAAGGTAACGAAGCATTAATTCCTAAATCGTAATATGTAAAATCTTTGTAATCAACATTCCTTTTTTCTTTTTCAAAAACATCAAATTCATATGTTTTTGAAGTATATTTTCCTTTTTTAAATGTTAAAGATAAATCATTTAAATCATTTATTGCACTTCCATCAATTACTAACTCATCATTATTATAGATTAAAAAGTCTGTTACTTCCTTATTGTTATTTGTAACTTTAAAATCGCTATATTTAATAAAGTCTCCAACGTGATAAGAAGAAACATTTGTTTCAACCTTTAAAGTATTGCTAGAGCAACTAAAAAGCAAGGGAAAAACTAAAAAACATGTGGAAAAAAGCAATGTTTTTTTCATTTTATTTGGATTCTATTTCCTTTTCTTTTTTAATAGCAATAACATCAACAACAAGTAATAAAATAGAGGAAAGAAGATACATTATTGCAGGAGCAATAAATTCTTGAATAACAATTGTTGATGTTAAATTTAAAGTAATTGTAAAAATAATACTTAAGAAGAAAACTGTGATTCCTCCAATTGGAACAGCTAATTTCTTGTTATAGAATAAAGCAAATGTTATTGAGAAGATAATTACTGAAATTAAAAGAATAAATAAAATTAATTGTGAGACATATCCACCTAATAAATCGTAAGTACATCCGCCGTTAAAAACTGAATCAATATTATTTAAATAAACTAAAACTCCACTTGTAGAATGAGCTCCGGCTGTAGAAATTAAAGCAATAAACGATACAATAAATGATCCAAATCCAACACAATAAACAATTTTAACTGAAGGTTTATATTCTAAATCAATAGCATGCATTACAAATAGCCCAATAGCATACATAACAAGTAGAATAAGTGTAATTATTGATGCGGCTCCATTAAATCCAAATAATGAAGCATTTGCTAATGAAATTACAAAAATTATAGAAACAAATACATCTACAATTTTAGTTTTATAATCTAAAATTAAAGCAATAATTGAAAATACTAAGTTAATCAAACATAAAGCCATAACGATAAGCGTTAAAACATAAGCCATTGTTCCAATAGCAAAATAAGAATTACCTAGTTGTTCACCATAATTATGCACTAATTCACTTATAGGATTATCTATAAAGAATGTAACTAAATTAGAAGCATGAAAAACTTCATACCCAGTTAAATTAGCAAAAGGTAAAACAAAAGCAATAATTGAAATTATAAGGATAAAGATACATTTATATAGTTTTCTTGCTTTTTCTTTAACTTTAACTTTTGGTTTTGGTTGTTTTACTTCTTCATTTTTTTCTTTAGTAACAACTTCTTCTTTTACCTCTTTTTGAGGTGTTAAATCAATTTCAT
The DNA here is from genome assembly GCA_016302065.1 of Bacilli bacterium. Classification (GTDB taxonomy): domain Bacteria; phylum Bacillota_I; class Bacilli_A; order RFN20; family CAG-826; genus Onthovivens. The sequence continues at coordinate 17,623 of JAEDOI010000012.1, forward strand.
CAATTTTTTCTCCACAAATTGGACAAAAAATAGAATCATTTTCAATTTCTTTCTTACAGTGAGGACAAATCATAAAAACTCCTTTACTTAAAAATCTCCTTTAGTATTTCTACCATTTTACTCATTTGAGTAAGTGAAACGAATTCATATTTACCATGAGGATTAAAATCTCCAACCCCCAAATTTGGACAAGGTAAACCTTTAAATGTGATGCTTGCTCCATCAGTTCCACCTCTAATTGGAACGTAATTTAATTTATTTTGAGTAGCAATATAAGCTTTATTAATTAAATCAATTGTATCGTGAGAAGCAATTAGTAAAGGTTTCATATTTAAATATTGTCTATTAATTGAATATTCTACCTTAACTTTAGGATAAATGTTTTTAATAACTTCAATATTATTAACAAACAATTTTTCTTTTTCTTCTAATCCATCAAGATAAAAATCTCTAAATATATAATGTAATGTAAAATTATCTAATTCACCTTTTGCAGCCTCTAAATGAATATACCCATCATGATCTTTACTAGTTGAAGGATTTAATTCATCTTTAAAAAGAGCAGCGAATTCAGCAGCAATTTGAATAGAATTAACCATTACATTATAAGCATCACCTGGATGAATATTTATGCCTTTAAACGTAACTTTTCCTTCACTTGCATTAAAGTTTTCATAATTTGCTTCATAAACTGAACCACCATCTAAAGTAAAGGCATAATCAGCTTTCATTTTTTTGCAGTCAAAGAATAAACTTCCTTCACCTATTTCTTCATCAGGAGTAAAGCAAATGGATAAATTATAATTAAATTCATCTTTATGATCTAAATAATATTTTAAAAATTCAAAGATAATAGCAATACCAGCCTTATCATCTCCACCTAAAAGATGATATCCATCAGTTACTAATAAATCTTCTCCAATTACTTCTTTTAAAGAAGGGAAAACTTCTGGATCTAAAATGCTATCTTTGTTTAAAATAATTGGTTTTCCATCGTAATTTTTAATTTCTTTAGGATGATTAATTCCCCCTTTAAAAGAAGGACTTGTATCCATATGAGCAATCAAACCTATTGTTTTTTCTTTATTATTATTAACATGAGCATAAACATAACATTTAGGATCATATTCAATATCAATAACTCCTAATTCTTTTAAATCACTTATTAAAATTTCTGCAAAATCAAATTGTTTCTTTGAAGATGGATGTGTTCCACTTTCTTCATCACTCATCGAATCAATAGCAATATATTTAATAAATCTATCTTTCAAATTCATATTTATCTTCCCCAAATCATTAATCTAATATTAGTCATAGAAAAAGAAATAGTTTGTCTATCTTCAATGTAAAGCGAATCAACAGAAACGTTTAATATTGAATTTTTATTAAAATCATATTTTACATTGCTTAAACTTACCATGCCTCCTTTAGAAGATGCTAATCTATTGTTATTTAAATCACTTAAATAAAGTTTACCCTCGACTCCACTATTATTTTTTAAGTCAAATGAAACATTAAACATAAAATCTTTAAAATTATTATTTTCTTTAATTACATTATTAATATTTAAAAATGGTACGTAATCATCTTCATATTTAAAACTACAATCATCAATTTTATATGAATACTCATCTATATCCATATTTTTTCTTTGAGTAGCACTATAAGCAACATTGTTATATACAACCTTGTACCCTTTATATTTATTTGATTCAACAGCAAAAATAATACTTCCAACTAAAATCGAAGTAATAGAAACTCCAACACTAATACCTAATATCAATTTTTTATTCATGGCTTTATTATAACATAATATTTAATAATATAATTAATTATATTATTATAACTAACACTACTAATTTAAAAATAATATAATAAAGGTATGGTAACAAAAATAATTGATGCTCATACTCATATTTTATTAAATAAAGGTATTAAAGAATCAAAAGAAATGATTCTTTATTCAATGAAAAAATATAACGTTAATTATTCTTTAATTTCAATGGATGGAACAGAATATAATGATAAAGAACATTTTTATGATTTAGTTTCTTCAGTTAAGGGAACTAAAATTGCTCTTGATTTTGCAAAAAACAATATGGATTCAATAGGTATTTTAATTTGGATTAGACCTCATAAAGAAAAAGATGCTCCTATAGAAGAATTAGAAAAATTAATTATTAATAATAGAAATTTAATTCATGGATTAAAATTTCATCCTTATTGCTCAAGATTAAAAGTTACATCTAAATTGTTAATTCCTTATTTTAAACTAGCTAGAAAATATAATCTTCCTATATTAGTTCATACAGCAAACGATAAATATTCTTCAATTTATTATTTAAGAAAAGTAGCTTTAGCTAATAAAGATATTACATTTATTGCAGCTCATTTAGAATTGTTAAGTGATAATAAATATGCCATAGATGTATTAAAAGAAACTGAGAATATATATGGTGATACAGCTTGGGTTGATCCAAAAAAATATAGGTTAATTAAAAATAGACATTTAGAAGATAAAATTATGTTTGGAACAGATAACCCAATTGATGGAAAAGATACATTAAATCATCCTTGGTATAAAAAATATCTTCACCATAAATTTAAAATTAGTGATGAAGATTATGAAAAACTAATGTATTTAAACGCTAAAAAAATTTATAAGATAGATTTAAAATAATCAAAAACTACTTTAATCCCTAATGGACAAGTATCTCCACTACAAGATGAATTATTACTATTAGAAGATTTACTTATACTATTTAAGACAATTATTACAATTAAGGCTATTAACAATAACCCACCAATAATTGAGATCATAATAACCATAGTATGATCTTTTTTATTATTTTCCTCTTTTATTTCCTCTACTATTTGTTGTTCAACTTCTTTATTGTTATTTTCTTCCATTATTCATTGACCTCCAAATAAGTTTTAGGAATTAAACTTCCTTTAAAATTAAATCTAAGTGACACATTTAATGCAACGATATTAATAATTAAATCAATAAATGCTGTTAAAAATGATGTTAATAATCTTGAACCAAATATAATTAAAAAATAAATAAATCCAGCTTCATGAGCCATAAGGAAAAATACTAAGCTAGAAGCAGGAACTTTAAATAAAATATAAGTTAAAAAAATTGATGTAGCGATAACATTTATATTGTAATACTTATTAATTTTTAAATTTTTAGCGTATTTCTTTATTAAAAATAAACCTATAACAAAAAGAATAGAAAGAACCCAAGAAACACTAGTTAATAAAATCTTTAACCATAACTCAAATTCAAATTTTGTTCCGCCACTTTTAACATAACCTAAACTTGGATGAAAACAAAAAAATGTAATAAAGGTGGAAACAAGAGTTAAAGATATAGTTAAAGTAAGTGGAAATTTCTTTTCTATTTTAATTAAATTAAACAATTTATATAAGAAATAAGGCATTAATCCACCTAAAACAACACTAATTGAATAAATAGGATTGTATGCTCCTCCTTGTTGAACTAATAAACTTCCAAGTAAATCTTCTAAAAAGCCAACAATACATCCAAATACTGGGCCTAAATAAAAAGAAGCAAAAATAATAACAGATGTAGCTAAACTAATTTTAATAAAAGGAATACCAATTGAATATAAAGGAATAGCAAAGAATCTCGATAAAATAGTAGAAACTGCTACTAAAATCGCACTAAATGTAATTTTATATAGTAATGACATCTTTTTCATTGTTAGTAATCTCCTTTTTGAGCTTTTCTAATTTTTATATCATTTTCTCTATTTTTAATTGTTTCTCTTTTATCAAAGTTTTTCTTGCCTTTAGCAAGAGCTATTTCAACTTTACATCTTCCGTTTTTTAAATAAATTTTAGTAGGAATTAAAGTATACCCATCCTTAACAATTTTATAACTATATTTAAGTATTTCTCTTTTATGAAGTAATAGTTTTCTTGTCCTTAATTCCTCATGGTTAAAAATATTACCTTTATCATATTGAGCAATAAACATATTTAAAATGTATGCTTCATTATTTTTTATAATTACATAAGCATCATTTAAATTTGCGTTATTCATTCTTAAAGACTTAATTTCAGTTCCTTTAAGTTCAATACCACATTCTAAAAAGTCACTTAAAAAATAATTAAAGTGAGCTTTTTTATTTGTTGAAATAATTTTAATACCGCTACTTTTTTCCATTGCACTAATTATACATAATTTTTAGATTTTTTAAATCTAAAAAGTAATAAAGAATTTAAACATACTGAAATTGATGAAACAATCATTAAAATAGAACAATATAATGGGTTCAAATATAATCCTAAAAAAGCAAATGCACCACTAGCAATAGGAATCATAATTAAATTATAAATAAATGCCCAAAAGAGATTGAATTTAATATTATTTTTGATCTTTTTTGAAAAGTAAATTATAAAATATATACTATTTAAACTATTATTCATTAATATAAAATCACTACTACTTAAAGCAACATCGCTCCCTTTTGCTAAACCAATGCTAACATCACTTAAAGTTAAAGCAATAGCATCATTAACTCCATCTCCTACCATGATAGTTTTATATCCTTCATTCTTTAAAAGTAGAATATAATCCTTTTTCTTTTCAGGTGTTGATAAAGCTAAAAAGGTATTAATACCTAGTTCATTTGCCACCTTTTTAACATTTTCTAAATTATCGCCACTACAAATTGAAACAACTTTAAATTGTTTAGAAGCTTTTTCAATAAATTTAATTGACTCTTTATTTATGGAATCACTTAAATAAAACATTCCATAAAGAGAGGATGAAGAAAATGTTAGGGAAACAAGATGGTTTTTAGTATTTTCAATGTCTATTTTACTAAATTCTTCACTTGGTAAAATTTCTTTTGCTAAAGATAATGATCCTACATAATATGTTTCATTTTTGTAATTTCCCTTTATTCCTTTACCACTAATTAAAGTGATATTTGTTACTTCGTCTAATATATTATTATCATTGTAAAAAGAAAGTATAGCTTCTGAAAATGGATGATTAGTACCTTTTTCTAAAGTATTAAAAACACTATTAATACCCTCTTCTTTTTTAAATTCGATATATTTTTCTACATGTAATTTTCCTTCTGTTATTGTATTTGTTTTATCCAATACTAAAGCGTCGCATCTTAATATTTTCTCGATTGCACTAGAATCATTAATTAATATTCCATGTTTAGAAAACACACTGCTTCCAACAAGTAAAGAAATCGGTGTTGCTAAGCCTAAAGCACAAGGACAAGAAATAGTTAATACCGAAATTGCAAACCCTAATGCTTCTTCAAAAGGAGATGAATAAAGCATACTAAATTTAACACCTTTAATAGCATACGTATCAACTAACAACCAGATAATAAATGTTATTACACTAATTCCTAAAACAATTGGAGTAAAAATTGAAGAAACCTTATCAACTGTTTTAGTTAATTTAGATTTCATATTAGAAGCTTTTAAGACAAGTTTTACTATTGAATTTATAGTGGAATCCTTATCAATTTTTGTTACAACAATCCTTAAAACTCCATCTTTATTTAAAGTTCCAGCATATACATTATCATCTTCATTTTTTTCAATTAAAACACTTTCTCCAGTTATCATTGATTCATCAACATAACTACTTCCATTTATGATAACTCCATCAAGAGGAATATTTTCTCCACCTCTAACAATAATTTGGTCTCCAACTTGAAGATATTTTGTTTCGACTTCATAAAGAACATTATCCCTTAAGCAATGACTAATTTTAGGTTTTAATTTCATCAAATTATATATTGTATCGCCAGCTTTTTTCTTAGAATAAGATTCAATTAATTTTCCAATAGATACAACCACAAGAACCATTCCACTAGCATCATAAAAATAATGAATATGTTCAAAATGATATGAAGTTGGTGAAATAGTAACACAAATTGTTATATATAAAGAATATAAAATAGAACCTAAAGAAGATAAAAATACAAGTGTATTCATATCTGGATGGCCTTTAAAAAGTGCTTTAAATCCATCAATATAAAAATTAAAGAACAATCCTAATATAATTAAAACTGTAAATAATGCTAAATAACCATTTAAAAATATTAAATTAGTTTTATAAAATTCACTAAATATTGAAGGAAACATCCCTCCCATTGAAAATATAATTAAAGGGACTAAAAGCAAAACGCCACATAGAACTTTAATAAGCTCTATTAACCTGCTTCTATTTCCTTTATTTATTAATTCCTGTTCGTCTTTATATTCACTTACTCTAAATCCGTTTTCTATTATCTTTTTCTTAATTATTTCTTTATCTATCTTATTTTCATTATAATTAACAATAACAGTATTATTAATTAAGTTAATATCAACATTATTAATTCCATCTAACTTATTAAGGCAATTTAAAACAGTTTGTTTGCAACTTGCACAGTGCATACTAACAAGAAAGGTTATTTCCATTATTAATGCCTCAAATTAACTCTTCTATAAATATCTACTAATCTATCTAAATTAGAATTTGATACAAAATTCAATGATCCATTCAATCTTTGCTCAAGCATTTCTTTTTGTGATGGATCTTTTTTTATAGCCATTTTAATTGATAATTTCATCATCATTTTAGTAAGTGGCTTCATCTTATTAATATCTAATCCACCTAAAAGTAAAAATAATCTAACATGGTATTCATCTAAACTATTTGTAGTAATTACTAAATCTCTTTTTTCATCATCAGGTGGTTGTATGCCTGTTGCAATAACATAAATATTCTTATCTTTCATATATTTATATTTCTTTAAAAATTTAGATAAACCTAAAATAACGTTATTTCTTAATGGACCAGCAAAAAATACATTATCAGCACCTTCTAATAATTTCTTGTTAATCTTTTCTACTTTATACACTTCAAGAGGTACAATACGATTTTGAAGCATATCTACATATTGCTTAGTAAAACCTGTGTTTGACTTATAAAATATAATATTTTTCATACTTTTAAATTATAAAGAACTAAATAGAACAAAACAATTATTTTGCATATTTTCTTCTTGACAGTTGAATAGTTGTTCAACTATTATATTTAAGAGGTATAAATATGGGTGAAGAATATTTAGATATAAAAGCTGTTAATAAAGCAAAAAAGAATTTAGTTAAAGATGTAGAAGTTTATGATATTGCTGATTTTTTTAAAATATTTTCAGATTCTACAAGATTACAAATATTATTTGCACTAAATAATAATGAATTAAGTGTAAATGATCTTTGTGCTGTTTTAAATATGAATAAATCAGCTATTAGTCATCAACTTAAATATTTAAGATTAAATCATTTAGTTAAATTTACAAAAAAAGGAAAAAACGTTTTTTATAGTCACGATGATGAACACGTTTCTTTAATTATAGAAACTGCTAGAAGGCATCTTTCGGAGGAAGAATAATGAAACTAATTAGTAAATTACAATTAATAATTGGTAGTATAATTACACTTATTTTACTTATACTTCATTTTACAATTGGCGAAATAAATATTGTTTCTTCATATGATGTTAATTTAATCATTTTACTTCCTATTGCAATTTTAACTTATTTCTTTTTAACTTATGACTTATTTATTGAAGCAATTGAAAAAATTAAAGAAAAAGATGTATTTAACGAAATAACATTAACTATAATTGCTACTATTGCTGCTTTTTGTATATTAGAATTCGTTGAAGCTTTAGCTGTTGTTTTATTCTTTAAAATTGGAGAAACTTTTGAAGATTTTGCTAAAGATAAATCTAAAAATTCACTTAAAGCAATATTAGAATTAAAACCAGATTACGCTAATCTTTTACTTGATAATAAAGAAAAGAGAGTTAGTCCAGAAGAATTAAAAATAAATGATGTAATTTTAATTAAACCAGGAGAAAAAATACCAGTTGATGGAATAATAATTGAAGGAAGCACAACGCTAAATACTTCTTCAATAACTGGAGAATCATTGCCTAAAGATGTAAATATTAATGATGAAGTAATAAGCGGGACAATCAATATTTCTAATGTAATTAAGGTTAGAGTAATTAAGCTTTCTAAAGATTCTACTGTTACTAAAATTTTAGATATGGTTACAAATTCAATGCAAAACAAAACAAAACAAGAAAAGTTTATTACTAAATTTTCTAGAATTTATACTCCTATCGTTATTGCTTTAGCTTTCTTTTTTGCTCTAGTTCCACCACTAATTATAGGATTATTTTCAATAAATGGAGAATCAATTTCTTCATATTCATTATGGCAAAATTGGATTAATGTAGGCTGTAGTTTCCTTGTTATTTCCTGTCCATGTAGCTTAGTTTTAAGTGTTCCATTAACTTATTTTGTTGCAATTGGAGTTTGTAGCAAATATAAAGCAATTGTAAAAGGAACTGTATATTTAGAATATTTAAATTCTTTAAATACACTAGCATTAGATAAAACAGGGACTATCACTAAAGGCAATTTTGAAATTCAAAGTATTGAAGTAAATAAAGGAATAGATAAAAAAGACTTACTTAATTATGCTTGTATTGGAGAACATTATTCGTCTCACCCTATATCATTAGCAATTAAAGAAATTAGTAATATAAATATTAATGAAAATGATATTTCAAGTTATGAATCAATAAATGGAAAAGGGGTTAAAACAGTATATAAAAATAAAGTCTTACTTGTTGGAAATGAATCTTTACTTAAAGATAACAATATTAATTATAAAGTAAATGAAAATATCGGAACTATTGTTTATGTTGCATATGATAATAAATATCTCGGATCAATTTGTATTGCTGATTCTATTAAGGAAGATAGTAAAATAGCTCTTAATGAATTAAGAAAATTAGGATTTAAAGAAATAATAATGCTAACTGGAGACAATTTTAAAAATGCTGCTGTTATTGCTAATGATTTAAATATTAACTACAAAGCAAATCTATTACCAACAGATAAGGCTAATATTATCGATGAATTAAAAAAAGATAATAAAAAAGTTTGTTTTGTAGGAGATGGAATAAATGATACTGTCAGTTTAGTTAAATCTGATATTGGTGTATCGATGGGAAATATTGGCAGCGATGCAGCTATTGAAAATAGTGATATTATATTAATGGATGATAAACTATCAACTTTAGTTAAAGTTAAAAAAATATCAAAGATTACTAAAAATAAAGCAATATTTAATATAGTTTTTTCATTAATTATTAAAATAGGTATGATGATACTTTCAATATTAAATAGTTCATTATCCTTAAATTTAAATTCGGCAATAATGTGGTTTGCAATATTTGCCGATGTAGGAGTCACTATAATTTGTGTATTAAATTCAATGAGTTTAATGATAAAGAAAATTAACTAAAAACTAAAAATCAATGGGATTTCCCATTGATTTTTTATTTTTAAGCAAAGTAGAATACAAAAAAGAATATAGTATAAAACAAAAGGAAAGACAATATTGCACAAAGAACAATTATATACCATTTAAAATATTTCATAGTCCTTCCTCCGCTAAAAAGTAATTGATAGATGTTGTATTAACACTATGTAACTCTCTCTTTTCATATGAATAAACGATATTACAATATCCTAAAGTTGGTGCCTTAGCTAGTTTAGTGTAAACTTTATAATCTTCGCAAGACTTTAAATTAATAATTTTTAAATCTTTTGTTGTTGTTAACATAACACCACAATTTTTATATTCTGGAGGTTTTTCCATAGCAGCAAGGTCATTTTGATCTCTTGTTGAATTCGCTGAATATAATGCTAAAGTTTCAGTAGCAATAGAATTTAAATTTAAATAAAACACATAATTACCATCAACTACTTCTACTCTATTATTAAAAGAAACTTCCCTTTTTTTATAATCTTTTGTATTCCATGAGCCTTCTTTTATTGACTTATTATTAATATTATAACCAAAAGGAAACTCTGGAACAAAAGATACTCTTTCAATCATTTTTTCAGCACTCCGAGTATATTTTCCTTGATCATAATCAGCTTTACATGTGTAATTTGCTTCATCAAATGTTACTTTTGATGGGCATCTATAATAATCATATTTTCCTACATATGGAGTAGTTGATTTAGAAATTATATTAGTTGAATCAAAATTATAAGCAATCTCTCCAAAAGCAACAAGTCCGCTTGAAGAAGTACAAACATTTTCTCTACTTCTTAAAGGACCATTTTGAATATATTCACTAATAACAGTTTGATTATTTATGCTTCCAGAAACAGCTTTAGAGCAAGCAACATAGCTAGTGTATTCATTCATATTGCAATATTTATATTGAGCATAACCAGCAATATCACCAATCGAAATCTTATCTAATATCAAATTAGATGAAAAATCTATTTTTTCTAATTCATCTTCTTTTACATTTTGCTCATCTAAAAATTGTTTAAAATTATTATATGCTGTTAAATCTTGCTCATATGTACCTA
>JAEDOI010000045.1 GCA_016302065.1 Bacilli bacterium
CTTCTACAGTAACAGCTACAAAAGGGAATTTAAAAATTTCTTTTTCAGCAATTACTAATAATATTATTGACTCGACTAGTGGGTTAGGAATAATTGGAAATTCAAACAATGGATACGCTTTAAATAATAAATATTTTTATGTAGCTTTCTTAGAATTTATTTTTGTTAAACAATATTTTGATGCTTATTTAATTTGTGAACCAACTTTATTGGAAAATGAAAGTAATAATAATGACATGTTTAAATTTTCTTTTATTGATTCAGATCAAACAATAGATGGTTATGGAACTGATTATAAAACGAAAATGGTTTCTTCTTCTGCTGATGGTGTTATTACTGTTAATTCTTTTAATGGCGAACAATCTGATAATGTGCTTTTTGGAGAAGTTAATAATTCTCCTAAAGCTATTTATAAGGATGATGGTTCTGGAAACAGAGGAGAGGCAAGAAAAATTAATTCTCTTTCAAGAGTTGTTGAAGACGATCCTTGTTATAGTTATGCATGTGTTTATGGAATTTATCTTGATCCGTTAGTTTATTTTTCTGCTTTAAAAAACAATACATTTGATGCGTTAAAAAATGTTACTTTAGATATTAGCTTTAATTTTTATCTTTGTGATAACGTTATTACTTACCCTTATATTTTGGAGACTAATTAGAAATGAAAGCAATTAATAAGTTTAAAGCGTACATTGTATCAGTTATTAGTATATTAGTCTCATCGATTGTTATATCTTTTGTTGCGTTTACTTATGCAGCATATTTAAATCATGAAGAGCATATTCATAAAATTAATGTTAATTTTGATTATAGTGAATATTTTGATGTGTCATCTGATGTTAATAATAAAATTTATTATATTTCTACACCTGAACATTTAAGGAATTTATCAAAGCTTGTTGCTATTGGTACATTTACAAAAGATTATACTTTTATATTGAAGAACGATATCGATTTTTCAAGTGAAAACGACCCTTTAATGCCAATTGGAAGCGATAATACTCCTTTTTATTCAACATTTGATGGTCAAAATCATTCAATTATTAATTTAATGGTTGTCGGTCTCGATGTCGAAGATGTTGGGATGTTTGGTTATGTAGCAAATGGTGCAACAATTAAAAATTATTTTTTAGAAAATCCAATTGTTACAGCAAGAGGTACTTTTGAAGCATCATCATATTTAAATGATGGTTTTTTAAATAGAAGTAGAAACTTATTATATAAAAAAATTGGAAAAGAGTTGGTTGATAAAATTAGTCTTGTACCTGATAGCTTTAAAACAGGAACAGTTAATGGAGTTGCTGATACTAAAATTGGATTCAAAAAATTTAGTTTTAATGGTCTTGATGCATTTTCTCAATATAATCCACAGATTTATATTAGTAAAGATGTTGTCGATTCTTCAGTTTCTTCACCTACTTCACCTTCTTATACTTCAACATTTACTTTAAAACCTTCTTTATCTTTATCAACATCACAATATTTTACAGTTGAAATATATGTAGAAGGATTAGTAAATGATCCTGCAACGAATCAAAATTATTATTCAAGGTATACACTTGAAAGATTCAAAATTTATTTGAAAGTTGAAACTAACGATAATAACGAAATTACAGATAGTTATTTTGTTTATAACCCAAGTGATGTAAATGTATATAAGAAGACAATTGAAACTGAACCTACTTATAGTTCCGTTGGAAGTCAGACAACTTTTTATTACAATAGACATGTCGTTTATGCTGGCATTGTGTGCGGACATCTGGATGGCAATGCTGAATATATTGGAGTAATTAACGGCACTTTAAAAGCTGACAATAGACCAATACGTTCCAATTCAATTTTAATTGGCAAAAGAATTGATGATGATGATATTTCTAATATTTCTAAAGAACATATTAATTTTGTAGATAGTATTAAAAAAACAGAATTGAGTTTTATTAGCGAAAAGAAAAATGGAATTGAACATAGTAATCAACAAGTAGATAATAAATATATTGATATTTATAAAAAAAATAATGAAATGTCAACCTTAAGTGGTGATGCAGAAAAATTTTTTAGAATTTATGGAAGCGTTGATGGAAGCGGTGTATCCCTCGAGAAACATACATTTACTCCCACTGTTAATGATGGAGATGGGAACTACATTGCTGAAACCGATGAATATGGCAATGAAATTAAAAAAGAAGGTAATTTTGTTTCTTTTAATAAACCACTTGTTTGTGGTTTAACTGATGATGGATCTTTAACTTATCTAGGTTCTAAAAATTATCTCCAACAAAATTGTATTTCAATGTGGATTACTAAGGAATCATCTCAAGAAAGTGCCTTAAGTACATTGTTTAGTCAAACAGGAGATTTTTATTTGAATTTTGAATTTGATTATTTGTTTTTTGATTCAGAGGCAACTGACGATGATAATGATGGGGTTAATGAAAGCAAAATTGCACTAACAATTAAGACAGTTAGTAAGCATAACACTTATCCTCTTCCTCAAACAAAAGTTTGGTTTGTCACTTTGTATTATAATTACTTCTCATATACTACAGATAATCCTTATTTTGATTTTAATGATGGCAACAGATATTATGAACCTTGGGATGTAAATGATAAAAAAAGTACTAGTACGAATGGTATTTTGCAATTTGATTCTAATAATAATGACCCTAGACAATTTAAAGATGGTGTTATTAAGGACAAAAATAATGTTAAAGATAGTTACCCTTTGGTAAAACATAAAACAATCTCTATAGCGTCAAATGTTAGGTATTTTAATACTGATAATATTGCTCAACGTACTCCACTTTTTAATATTGGATTATCTGTTCCAGGTAATTATCCAAGCGATGGAGTTTATTCTCTTGATTTATTAAATTTTACTGTAACTTTAACATCTACTAGTGGAAATGTTATTGGAGATCCTTTAACTGTAGATTTTTTAGCTGATAAATCTACAAATATTAAATATGATTCTACTTCATCCACCTATAGTAATTGGCCAAATAATTCAATGGTTAAAGTCGGAACTTCATGTTTTAGTAGATTTTTAGCCGGCACAAAAGGTACAGATTATAAGCTAGTTAATGGAGTATTTACATATAATCCTACTGCTAATAATGGAAGTTATAATACATTGATTCCTGGTAGTGGTAATAATGCATTTTATGTTGTCTCAACTAGAGCAAATAATTCTAAAAATAATAAAAATAATGTGACGATTACCTACTATAATTCTGTATCAGATGGCACAAATAATAATATTCCTTATAATGAAACAGGATATACTCAGGCTAATATTACACAAGGACAATAAATATGAAAGGTCAAAATAGAAAGTTAGTTATATCATTATTTATTTCTATCATAGCAATTTGCTATGTTTCTTTAGCTATTTCATATGCTTGGTTTTTTGCAAATCGTGCCCAAGATAATTCTGCTAATAATTTAAAAATCGTTGATTTTAATGGTGATATTTTTTATTACAAAGATAATTATGAATATCATGAAAATGGAGAAGGAAAGGATTATAAAGGATTTCAAGGAGATCAAACATTTGATAATACTTTACCTCTAACTGATAAATTTGTAAGTGGAACTGGCTCAATTATGAAAATGCCTGATATGCTTCCAAATGTTAGATTTTTATATTTAGTAAAACTAAAACATAATTATGAGTCTTCAATTCAAGCTCATTTCTTTATAAATTCTTATGAATCATATTTAGGAGTTAAAAATTCTGATGGAACATTAAAGGATCAAAGTGAATGTCCTAAAGATGTTGAAAGACCTAATGATTCTAATGATTATGATTATATTTCATTAAGTGAAGCTATTAATATTTACATTGGTGGAAGTGCTTTAAAATTAAACGATTCAGCTTCTATTACTTCTTTACAAGATGATTTTACATTTGAAAGATTCCATGCTAGAGATGTTGATGGAAGAATTACTACTAATATTGATACTAGTATGGATACTTCTAAACATGGTGTTCCACTTTTAACAAGTGTCGATATTCCTTCTTCTACTAAAACAGATGAATATTATTATGTACCTATTATGTTTGAATTCTCTAATAACAAAGATACTTATTATTCAAGTACAAAAGTTAATGGTAAAGATGGAAACTTTTATACACATAATGAAAATGGAAATTCAAATGTTTATAAAAATCTAACATTTGAAATTAATGAATTTGAAATTACACCTTATTCTAAATAGGAGGTTATATATGAAAAAAGAAAATAAAAGAAAAACACAAAAAATTAGATATTTTGTTAGAAATTGGTCAATTACATTATATGTATTAATTGGAGTAGCTTTAACTTTAATAGTTATTTCTACAATATTTTTATTTTTAAATTACGATAAATTAGTATTTTTAATTTTATTAATTGTATCTTCTATTATTTTAATATCATCAATGACCATTTTATTTATATATTTAGGTAAAATGAGAGCTATTACATATAAAAATTTATATCAAAGGACAATATCTAATTTAGAAAATATAGAACATTATAATTTCGAATTAGCAAAATATGATGTTGAAAAATTTCATGAATTTGATGAATTAAATAATGTAATTAAACATATTCAATATAATTATGATGATATTATTATTGCTAGTGTTATTAAAAAATATGATGACTATGGATTTTCTTATTTAAGGGAATTTGGAAATCTTGAAGTTATTAGAGCTCATGATTTAGTTGATCAAATTCCAAGTTTATTGAATACAAGCAGAACATATCGTAATCTTTTCTTTTCTGTTAAATTTGATAATCCTGATAATATTGAAATAACTGATGAGCATAAAATTAAATTAGTATATTTAATTAAAAAGATATTTAATATTAACAATCCTCTTATTTCATATAGTGAGAAACATAATTTCTTTTTAGTATTTGTTCCTAACATTGATTCTTTATCAATAATTAAAGAAAAATTTGAATATATTTCTTCAAATTTTATTCTTGCTGATTATAATGTTCAAACTAAGATTTGTAATTTAATAATTAGTGCAGTTATGTATCCTTACTCAAGTATGAAAGATGTTATGACTCACTTAAGATATGCTGAAAGAAAAGGGGAATTTATCAATTTTTATATTCCTTCAATTGTTGATAAATCATTCTCTAAAAACAAGTTATATAGTGAAAAAATCGGTGATTACAATAAGCTATTAGATATTTTTAGTTACTTTAAAACTAGAAAACTAAATTCTAGTGCTTATTTAGATGTTATGTCACAATGTATTAAAAATGTTGCTAATTTAATTGATTTTGATTGTGGTGGAATTGTAAGTAAGAATTTTGATAATTCTGATTTTACAATTAGAAATAGTTGGATGAGTGAACATGTAAAAGATAAAGTTTTAGCTGCAAATATATTTAGTTATGAATTATGTGAAGCAATTAAAGAGTGTAGCGATATGGATGGAACTTATGTATTTTATAATTCATTCGATACCAATATTAAATTAAGAAAAATATTTGATATTTATTCAATTAGTAGTGGTTATTTCTATTTAATTTATAGAGAAGGAGAATTTCTAGGGTTATTATATTTCTTCAATTTTAATGATAAAACTTTCGTTTTAGATAATTATACTAGAGAATTCTTATTATATTATTCAAATATGATTTCTACTTTCTTCTTAGAATATGCTGATATTATTAATTTAAATTATTATAAGAAAAACTTAGATACATTATTAACTTTTACTAATTTTAAAGAATATAGTGTAAATAATTTAAATTATCGAATTGTTTCTTTGTCTAATGAATTTGCAGAAATTAAAAAAGATGTTCATATTGGTGATCTTTGTTATCAAGCAATATATGGTTTAAAAGAACCATGTGCTAATTGTCCTTTAAAGAGATTTAAAAAGAAAACAATTACACTTGATAATGTAAATTATTCATATAATTTAGTTAATAATAAAGATAATAAGAAAATATCTACTTTCTTCTTATCTCCTATAAAAGAAAATGTAGAAGATGCTTTCTTTAGATCAAGATTTGATCAAGAGACTTTATTAAGTACAACTTTCTCTTTAATAGAAGAATTAAACAATAAATTTAATTTAAGAACAAAAGGATATTTAATGCTTATTAAATTTGAGAGTAGAGATGAATTTATAAAGCGTTATAAAGAAGAAGGTTATAATGATGCTTTAATTAATATTTCTTCATCAATTAAAGAGACAATTAAAGGTGTTAAAGAAGTTTATCTTTATCAAAATGATACATTTGCTTTAATATTAAGTGAGTTTACTAGAAGTGAAGTTTTCTCAATGGCTGAGAAAATCGAACGAATATTTGTCAATTATGTTTATAAATATGCTTTAACTGTTGATTTAAATAGAACAATGTATGTTTATTCTTATCCACTTGCTTATCCAACTATTTATGATTTCTTAAGAAATATTGAAAAAGATTATTCTAAGCAAGAAAAAGATATGAATAATAATCTTATTTTTAGAGATGAAAATATTATTAGAACTCAAAATAGAGAATCTTATATTCTTTCATTGTTAAATGATTCGTTTAACAAGCGTTCATTTGATATTAGAATTCTTCCATTAATTAAAAAGAAGAGCGGTTCTTTATTTGGAGGAGAAATTCTTCTTCGTTTAGAAGATTCATTAACTAATATTTTTATTGATGCTTATGAATTTATTGATGTAGCTATTAAAAATAATAAGATGAATTTGTTCACTAATTTAATTATTGAACAAATTGGTAAAATATATTCAACATATGGTCAAACATTATTTAGAAATGGATGTTTAGATAGATTATCAATAAATGTTGATTCATCTTATTTTAATGATGGTAATTTTATAAATGAAATTGGAGGTTTATTAACTAGTTATAACTTTAATAAAGGATTCCTCGCTTTTGAAGTAAATGAACAAGATATTTCTAACCATAAAGAATTATTTAAAGAAGTTATAAAGAAATTATCTAGTTACTCAGTTAACTTTATAGTCGATCAATTTAGTGGAAAATTTATGTCATTTAATGATATTAAGCGTTTAGGATTTGATGAAGTAAAAATAGATAGAAATATTATTAAAGATATTGATATTGATCCAGTTAAACTTAATGAAGTTAAAGAGATGTGTAATGATGCAAAAGACGCTCAAGTAAAGATAAGTGTAATTGGAATAGAGAGAAAAGAACAAATTGGATTATTAAAAGATATTGATAACATTGAATTTATGCAAGGATATTATTTCTATAAGCCTCTTGAAGTTGATGAATTTATATCTTTAGTTAAAACATTTAATTTAAAAATACCTCTTAATTAATAGTAATTTT
>JAEDOI010000013.1 GCA_016302065.1 Bacilli bacterium
CCTAGTTTAAACATAAATGTTTCAAAACCTTTTTGACCAACTTCATCTTTTTTAAATACTGCAGTATTATCTAAGATATTTTTGCAAACTTTCGATGTATAGAGTTTAATTTGTTCACTTGCTTCATCTCTATTGCTATATTTCTTTATATCTAATAAATCTTTAACCATGACTCTATGCTTATATAATGGATGAATTTCATTATTAATTTCTTCATCATATTTATTAGTTAATAAAATATCTTCAATTAAAGCAAACTCTCTTTTAAGTCTAGGAGGAAGAATAAATAATCCCATGGCTTCAATTAAACCTATCCCTTCGCTTTTAATATTAAAATATTCTTTATGAACATGGAAAATACCATCAGGATATTCTTCGTTAGTTCTATTATTTCTTAATATAAAATAAAATGCATATTTACCATTTTCTTTTCTTAAAACTGGTGTTATTACATTATGAGGTGTTGATCCACTATGAGATAAAATAGAACATTCTTCATAATTAAAGTCTCTCCAAGTATTAATTATTCTTTTTGCAAATCCAAATAATTCTTCTTTATTTGTTCCTTCAAATTTAATTGTACTATTATACCAATTTAAAATACCTATTTTTAAGGAAGGAAATTCTTTACTATAATATATTTCTTTATAAGAAGAATTAAACATAGGTAAAGTATAATTTCCACCTTGGAAATGTTCATGATTTAAAATTGAACCACCAACAATTGGTAAAGAAGCATTGCTTCCAATAAAATAATTAGGCAAATAATCTATAAAATCTACCAATTTTCTAGGTGTAGTTTCATCAATATTCATTGGTTTATGTTCTTTATTGATGACAATACAATGCTCATTATAATAAGCATATGGAGAATATTGCATAAACCAATTCTCACCATTTAAAGTTAAGTCGATTGTTCTAATATTCTTTCTAGCTGGATGAGTTAAAGTCCCTTTATATCCTTCATTTTCATAGCAAAGTAAACATTGAGGATATTTTGAAGCATCTTTTTTTAATGTTAAAAGTTTTTGAATATCTTTATTACTTTTTTCTGGTTTTGATAAATTTATAGTTATTTCTAAGCTATTTTGATTATTCTCGTCTATGTAATTCCATTTAATATTTTTACTTATTGCACTTTTTTTAATATACCAATTTTTAATCGATAAATCATATAGATAATTGCATGCATTTGTTTTATTTTCTTTTGCTATTTCATTAAATTTATAATTAATAACACTTGGAAGAGGAGATAAAAGACCAAATGTTTCAGTAATAAAAATTTCTTCCTCTTCAAGAGGACAAATATTATTTTCCTTTATTACCTCTTTAATTTCTTCTACTAGTTCATCTGGAACATCCATTGCTTTTATTTTTTCTTTGTCTATCTCTTCATCAATAAAAACATTACATTTAAATTTAGCTAATAATTCATTCCTTTTATACATTTCATCTAACTCTTCTAGATGTAAATGAAATCTAGCATATGTAATTAATTCTTTAATTAGTTTAGAAATACTCATAAAATCACCTCAAAAATATCATTTACATTTTAATGAAAATGTAAATAAATTTATACCTTTATTTTTAACATAAATATTTTAGTTATTTATTTTTTTATTTTTAAAATACATAAAATAAATTAATAATCCATAAATTAATGTAATTAGTGAAACAATTATCGAAACAATATAAAAAATATAATCATTAGTTCCATTAAATAATCTAAGAAATAAATCCTTATTTAAAAAATTAAAAAGAAAATGAATAATTATAATATAAATAAAATTATTCTCGCTAAATTCGTAAATAAATCCTAAAACTAAACCTAGTCCAAAAGTATATATAATTATTATTAAATCATAAGGATCAAAAGAAGATAAAAAATATACAATATGAAATAATCCAAAGATTAAACTACTAATAATTATTTTTAATATTTTATTATTTATATTTAAAATATTATGAATATAAACCCTAAATAATAATTCTTCACTAATTGATACTGTTATTGTTAATATTATTTGTAATATAAAGGTAAAATCATATGTAAATCCTACTTCTTTTTGTTTAAATAATAAAAATATCAAATTATTAAATACTATTAATAAAAATGGAATAAAGAACAAATCATTCAATTTGCTCTTTATACTAATAACAAATAATTTCTTTTTAAACATTAAATATAAAAGAATATAAATAATGAATATTATTCTTACAATTATTTGAAATGAATAAATTACATATATATTTTTACTTAATAAATCTATTGGAAAACAAACTAAAAATATAAAAAAACATAATGAAATTAAAAAATCTAACAAATTATTTTTATTTATTATTTTCATTTTTAAATATTAATTTTTTTAATAAAAAATATAAAGGAATTGCTCCTAAAATCATTACAATACACCAAACCTGAGAAGGTGAAAATATTCCTAAAAAAGCTCCTCTCTCATCACCTCTAAAAAATTCTATAACAAACCTAAATATTCCATAACTTAATAAGTAAATAACAAAACTATATTTAAATTTAAACTTAAATACTAATATCAACATTAATAGAGTTAATAAAAATAAAAATATACATTCAATAAGTTGAGTAGGTATTACTATATGATCTAAAAATGGAAATTTAACACCAATTATTGATTTTGTTTCAACTCCATAACAACAACCTGCTAAAAAGCATCCGATTCGACCAAAAGCATGAGCTAAAGTAATACAACTTGGTGCAATAATTAATAGCTCTTTTATTGCACTTCCATTTCTTTTCTTAAAATAAAAGAAATACATAATTAAGAATCCACCAACTCCTCCAAATAAGCCACCTAAGAATGTCATTCCAAATGTCCATTTATAATTTATTGGATCAAGAGCAAATTCATATAAATTTTCAAAAAGACACGCAAATACTACACCAAATAGTACAGAAATTATTCCTGAAAATAATAAATCCAATATAAAATATTTATCTTTTTTATGAACAAATTTAAAGTATAAAGATAGCAATAAAAAAGCACAAATTACCCCAATAAATAAAAACAGTACATAGCTATCAATTACACCAAAAATATATGGATACATTAATTATTTAATTCCTTCATAACATTCATCATCTATATAAACATGAACTTTACATTTGGCTAAATTAAGACAAGAAGCAGGGAAACTTGGGTCATATTTTCCTTCTAGCATTTTCTTAACTGCCATGCTTTTATTTTTTCCAGTTGCAATTAAAAATATTTCTTTTGATTGTAAAATAGTATTTAAACCCATTGTAATTGCTTTGGTTGGAACTTCACTAATACTTTTAAAAAATCTTGAATTATCTTTAATAGTATTCTCAGTTAACTCAACAATATGCGTTTTTTCATCAATGTTTGTAAAAGGTTCATTAAATGCTATATGTCCATTACTACCAATTCCTAATATTTGAATATCGATTCCCCCACTATTTTTAATTTCTTCATCATAATTAGACATATTTTCAATAGAAGGAAAATGATGAGATTCTTTTTTAAAATCTAAATATTTAAATAAATTTTCATTCATAAAATATCTATATGATTGTTTATTTGTTTCTTCAAGCCCTACATATTCATCAAGGTTAAATGTCGTAACATTTTTATAACTAACATATTCTGCTAATGAATATTTAACAATGGCTTCATATGTAAATAATGGACTACTTCCTGTTGCTAAGCCTAAAACAATATAAGGATTTTGTTTAACCCTTTCAACAATTCTTCTTCCAATTTCTAAACCTATTTCTTCTTTACTTCTTAAAACATATAATTCCATAACCTAATTCTCTCTTAAATATACTATTTTTCCATTAACAACCGTTTTTATTACATTTAAGTCTTTATCTAAATATACTAAATCAGCAACTTTCCCTTCTTTTATTGAACCAACTTTATTGAATATTTTCCCGCTCTTTGCCGCATTTTCACTAAATGGTAAAATAGCTATTTCGATAGGATACTTAGTTAATTTCATATAATTTTTAAATCCATCTAAAAGATTTAGACAGGATCCTGCTCTTGTTAATGTTCCTTTTAAGAAACATTCATTATTTTTTAATGTAATTGCTTGTTCTCCTAAAAAATAATCTCCATCCGTAAGACCAGAACACATTAAAGAGTCAGTAATTCCAACTATATATTTATTACCTTTATTATTAATTAAAAACTTAATAACTAAAGGATCAACATGTTTCATGTCCATAATTACTTCATTATAAATTGAAGGAATATATAAACTAGAAAAAGCAATAGTTAAATTATGGTGAGTAAATGGAGTCATGGCATTAAATGTATGAGTAAAAGAACTAGCACCACATTTGATAGCTTTTATAACATCTTCATGTTTTGCATCGCTATGTCCTAAAGAAACAACTATATTGTTTTTTACTAAATAAGATATAAATTCCTCACTATTTTGTAATTCTGGAGCGATAGTAATATATCTTATATTATTTCCACTACATTCATTTAATTCTTTAAAAAGAGATATATCTAAAGGTAAAAGATATTTTTCTTCATGAGCTCCTCTACATTTTGAAGAAATAAAAGGCCCTTCAAGATGAATACCTTTAATTACTTTATTGTTTTTCATAGCTTCACCTACTAAGGACAATTGCTTTTTTAAATGAGAATAATCATCAGTCATAACAGTAGCAAAGACAGAGGTAACACCATGTCTAACATAAAAATCGGTAATTGTTTTAATATCTTCTAAACTATTAACTGTATTAAAATCAAAACCCATTGCACCATGAGTGTGTAAATCAATTAAACCAGGTAAAATATATCCTTCTTCATTATTTTCACTTAAAGAATCAATAACAACTTTTTCAATTAAATCATTCTTAATTATGACATTTCCATCTATAAGTTTATTTTTGTATAGTACTTTCATAATAGTTCCTCGTTAATTAATGATAAAACAAATAATTGAAGGTATCAAATGTCGTTATAAAATAAATATTAATAATTACTTATTAATAATATGTAACATCTTATTTCTCAGTTTAGGATACATGCTATGTATTGCTTTATTTGTATAAATCTTAAATGATTCTTCATCATTATCAATAATAAATTTTCTAATATCTTTCCCATGTATATCTATAACTTTTCTAGAGATTATATCAAATTCGATGTGATTTCCCGCTTCTTTTGAAAACCATTGATGACATTTCTCTTCATCACCATAAAAGAAAACATCAACAGAAGGAATATATTTTAATGCACTATTTATTAGATAATCTCCCCATGAAGGAACATTCCCAATACCTAAATCATTTAAAGGAGCAACAATAATTTTATCTTTAAAAACTGTTTTTAACATTTCTTCTCTTTCTTTATATGAAAAAGGATTCTCTATTGTTCCTTCTTTATTTGCGCTTCCTACAAAAACTAAAAGCTTATCACATTTAGATAGAGCGTAATTAATTAAATATTCATGACCTATATGTAAAGGATTAAATCTTCCTAAGATTAATCCAAATTTATATTTATTTCCCATCTTTTTTATAACTTGGCATTAATTGTATTTTATGTAAATTTGCTAAATGCATTTTATCTATCTTTTCTTTTATTTTAAGATCATCTATTTCACCAGTTCTTATATATTTATCTAATACTTCATATGTAAAACCTAATTTTTCTTCATCACTTTTAAAACTCATACCATCTTCTGGAACTTTATAAATTAAATTTTTAGGTAAACCAAGCTCTTCTCCTAACTCTCTTACTTCTGTTTTTGTAAAATTAGAAATTGGTGAAAAATCACCGGCAGAATCTCCAAATTTTGTTGAATAACCTACGTAATCTTCACTTAAATTACAAGTATTAGCAACTCTACCATTAAGTAAACCAGAAATACCATATAATGTAGCCATTCTTAATCTAGATGGAGTATTAGTTCTATAAATATCATATGATTTACTATCTATTTTTAACTTAGTATCAATTTCATTTGTTAATTCCAAATATGGTTTATTTATATTAATTACATAATATTTAATATCTAAAAACTTCACTAATTGATAAGAACAATCTATGTCATATTGGTCACCATTTGGCATTAAAACTCCAATAACTCTATCTTTTCCTAATGCTTTTACAAGTAAAGCAGCGGTAACACTAGAATCGCAGCCTCCAGATATTCCTATAATTGCATTACAATCCTTACCATTATCTTTAAAATATTGTTTAATCCACTCTATTACTTTTTCACTTTCTTTCATATCTAATTACCCTTTTATATTTTAAACCTTTTATTTATTTTTTTAATTGAAATATTAATTTAAATGATAATTAAAAAAATAAAACCCCATTTATTTTGCCCATGGGTTTATAACTCTTCTATATTTAATGATACGAGCAAAATATAAATAACCGATTTGGTGTGCAGACAAAAGCTTAGAACATTGTTGTTTCTAATTATTCTTTTATTTCTTTTCTGATAGAAATCTCTTTAGTAAAAAAGTTAAGAAATAAGGAAAAGTATAGATATTATTTTCAAAACCAATGTTCTTTTCTGCTAATTTAATACCAAAAATAACATCTTTAATATTTTTGTCTTCTATAAACGATTTAATTGATTTTACCTTTCCATCAGTAGCTTTAACATCTATCGGGATAAGGTTATTTGCATCTCTAACAAAGAATTCGACTTCTTGTGTGCCATCTTCATTTTTATAAAAATACAAATTATATCCAGACTTCTTTAACATATCGCCAACAATGTTCTCATAAATAGCACCTTTATATGTATTAAAGTTTTTGTTATCTCTTAAATCCTTTGATGATTCTTCATCTAATGACGCTACCAATAGACCAGTATCCATAAAATACATACGATAATTATCTGAATCATAATTTCCTTTAAGTGGCAAAGCTAAGTCATTTAAACAATAAGAAATATTTACGATTCCAGCATCTGTTAGCCAATCTGTCACGCCAGTATATTCTCTATTCCTTGCTCCATGAGCAACTTTAGAAATCCTAAATTTCTTATTATCTTGACCAAGAAAAACAGGAATCTTTCTAAAGACATTTAATATCTTGGTTTTATCTAATCCTTCAACATATTTAGTGATATCCTCTTCATAATCAAGAATAATTTGTTTTTGAAGAGCAAGAGTGCCACTATAATTCTTTTGATCCACAAAGAGCTTTACTACTTCTGGCATTCCTCCTAGCACCATATATTGATGGAATCTATCTAATAGAACATTGAATTGTGTTTCTGATAATGGGCTAAGGTTTTTCATGCATTCATAAAGACTTTCAATTTGTTCTTCTTTATATCCAAGTGCCCACAAGAATTCTTCAAAATCCATTGAGTACATCGTATAATCAATTTTGTGTCCTGTACTTACTGATTCAATTTCTTTATAAGAAAGACCCATTAACGAACCAGAACAAATAACATCAAATCTTCCATCTAGCTTAAATGATTTTAGTGACGTTGCAGCGTTTATGCATTTTTGAATTTCATCAAAAAAGATAAGTGTCTTTCCTGGAATAAATTCTAAAGATGGATCTTTAAAGGAAATGTTCTCTAAGATTTTATCAACTTTATAACCATCATCAAAAATATCTCTAAATTCAGGATTGAGGACAAAATTAATTTCAACTAAAGAGAGGTTATTCCTTTTAGCGAATTCTTCTATTGTTTTGGTTTTACCAATTTGTCTCGCACCTTTAATAATAAGCGGTTTCTTTTTATCACTAATAAGCCATTCATCTAAAAACTTATCAATTTTTCTTTTTAAATAATCCATAACAAGACCTCGTGAATACATAGTATCACAAAATTCTATACTTTTTAAGAAAGAAAATCACAAAATTCTAAATGATATTAATACTATAATCACAAAATTCTATTTTTCTTTTAAAAGAAGTTTAAACTATTTTTAGTAATAACTTGCCTCCTTTATTCTTTTAAACGAAAAAACATATCATTTTTATCTTGAAATTAATAACATTAATTCCTCTTTTTTGAAATTGTGTGAAGAGGTAAATTGCCATTAAGATGAAGCAAGACACATTCAAGTTTTTCATCTAGAGTTAGTTTCATAAAAAAATTCCTCCATTTTCATTTTACCTCATTGGGCAAAATTATGGGGGAAGTCTCATTCATAATGGAGCAGGTGACGGGAATCGAACCCGCGTAATCAGCTTGGAAGGCTGATGCTCTACCATTAAACTACACCTGCAACGTGCTTATTATATTACTCTATCTAGAAGCAAATTTCAATAAAAAAATCATTACTCCTCTAAAAATGATATAACATCAAAACCTATTGAGGAATCATTACTATTTAATGAAAAAATCTTTGAAGAATAATTTATAAATAAATAATAAGAATAATCTAAATTTACATCGATTTTTAAATTTAAATTAAAAACTTTATTATAATTAATATCATTTTCTTTATAAATTTTAACTCCATAAGTCAAATTATTTGAATTATACATTTCATATTTATTATTGAATTTAGAAAGGATATTATCATTAAAAGGAGCAAAGTAATTAAATGTTAATTCTTTTAAGTTAGAATTCTCAATTAAATAAGATGATAAAATAAAAATGTCACATTTTGGATATTTATAATATATCTTTTCAAATGTATAGTTTCCCTTATTATCATAAATATTAAAAGATAATATTTTATCATTATTCATTTTATCTTCTATTTTATTTTTAAATTCTACATTAATTGAACTAGTATCAAAAAATATCTCAACTTTTTCATTATCTTTAATTGAATATATATCCCTAGTAATTAAAAAAGATAAGCCCCAAGATAAAAAGAAAACAAGGACAATAATAAAAATATTTTGAGTTAAATATATGCTAAATTTTTTCTTCATCTTCAACATCCTTAAATGATACAAGATATTCGTTCAATTCTTCAATTTCATACTGTTTTTCAAATTCAATATTTAAAGGAGTATCAATATTTATATATAAGTCATAATCCTTATTATTTGATCTAAAAATATATTTATTAACATATAAATTATGATAAACAGATATGGCTTTTTCTTTTTTTATAAATACCCCAATTTTTTTGTCTAAATCATTAATTAAACATCTATTAATAATATTAATATAATATTTTTTCTGCAAAATATTTATTCTTATTAAAAATAATAAAACTCCAATTAAAAGAGCAGTTAAAAGAGCAATTATTAAGGATAAAATTTTATAATTAGATCTATTCATAAAAACACAAATTAAAACAAGTGAAATAATATAAAGTAGACTACTTAAAATACAAAAAACTATATTATTTCTGACTTCTTTTTTTAATTTTAAAATTAATTCTTTACTTAATAATTGTGTTCTCATTATCTAACTTTCATTATTATTTCGTTTTGTCCTAAACTTGACTTAATGGTTACCTTACCAACTCCACTTCCTTTTTTACTCTTTATATAAATAGAAGTCTGTCCACCTGTTAAAGAAACTAAACTTGGTCCTAATAATTCAATTTGCCCACTAACTTCAATTTGTAAAGGCAAGGATGAATAACTCATTACATGATTATATTCATCAACATGTTTAATAACGATTCTATTTGTATCATATGTATCGGAATTTACTAAATCATTCTTCAATAAAGATATATTTAAGGAGAATTTTCTACTTGGAGCAAATTGTTCAGTTATAATTTCTTTATCATTTTTAAATCCTTTAAATTCTAATAAATTTTGTCCATTAATATCAAATCCACAATATGCATTATAAATATCATATAAATCACTAAATTTTAATTTATATCTAAGTTGATAAAAAGCAATTGTAATTTTATCCATTAAAGTTAGAGTATACATTCCACCAATTTCAATTTTAGAAATAATTTTTGCAATAGTTTTCCTATCTTTTTTACTAAATCTTGGATCGTCAAACAAATCTCCAATTAAATCATCAACCTTTATTAAAGGATGTTTCATATATTTAAATTCTTTTCTATTTGGATAGAATCTTTTTATAAATTTCTTATTTTTATATAATTCAACGTAGTCTAAATTAGTAGCAATATAAATTTCTGGATAGAAATTTTCTGGGAATTCACCTTTATTCATATTACTTAATACTTTTAATACTGGTGCACTATCATTTTGAGATTGATAAATATATGAAGCATATTTTCTATTTCTAAAAATATCAAACACACCATGATAACAAATTCTATCTCCACTACCAAAATTTTTGTGAGTATTATAATCAAAAGCACACCAACCAATTGCTCCAGAAATATCCTCATATTTATTTGCATCATTAATAATTCGTGCATGTCTATAACTTTGTTCAAATCGAGTCATCTCATTATCAAAAGACTTTGTTGGATACATGTGGCCCATATATTCAGTTACTAAATAACCATTTTCGTTATTTTTTGAGATCTTTTTTTTATTTTGTAAACCATGTTTTCTATCATGACATGAGAAATCATTATAAGCATAAACATCTTCAAGTAAATCGCTATTCTTAAAATTTCTAACACCTAAAGTTTGCTTGTGAGGATCTAACTCATGAGCGATTTTATTGCTTGTATCATAAAGTTCATAATCATCTTTAGATTCATCGATTCTTACTCCATGAGCTATAATTGAAGGATGATTATATGCTGTTTCAACCATTGAAGCTATATTTTTATAATGTTGATCCCTCCAAGAAGATGAAGTACCAATATGTTGCCATCCAGGTATCTCATCAATTACCATTAAGCCTATTTCATCACATCTATCTAAGAATGATCTATCTTGAGGATAATGGCTAGTTCTAACAACATTTATACCAGCTTCATATTTTAAAATATTAGCATCATCAATTTGTAGAGATTTTGTTGCAGCATATCCAATATAAGGGTAAGATTGATGTCTATTTAATCCACATAATTTAATTTTTTTATCATTTAAATAGAATCCATCTTTTTTAAATTCAGCATTTCTAAATCCAAATCTCGTTTCATAAAATTCTTTAATAACTCCATTATTATAAACAGTTTTTAATGTATACAAATTTGGATTATCAATATCCCATAATCTTACCTTTTCTAATTTAAAATGCTCACCTTTAAATTCTGCCACTAATTCATCTTGAAAATATACATAATGAGTTATGTTTTCTTTATCATCTAGGCTTTTTGATACTATGTCTTTTACACTTATATTTCCATTCATATCACCAAAAACATATGTTTTTGCAACATATTTTTCTTGGTAACTTAAAAGCTCAACACCTCTATATATTCCTCCAAAAGTCAAGTAATCAACAATATATCCAAATGGAGGCAAATTAGGATCTTCAATTGTAGAAAGGATAACAATTAAATTATTATTTCTTTCTTTTAAATAACTTGTGACATCAATTTCAACAGGATTATAAAGTGAAGCAAATTCTCCAAAATAATGACTATTTAGATATATTTTTGCCTTTACCATATATCCATTAAAACGAAGAATAAAAACTTTATCTTTATTGAAATTAGTTACATCAAATACTTTAAAATATGTATAAAGTCCTTGATATTCGCTTTCGTCAAAATAATTAAGTGGCATTATCTTAACAGTATGAGGAATATCAATATTTTCCGCATTAGAAGGAATAATATTTAAGTATGATGAATTGAATCCACTTATAAATTTCCAATCAAAGTTTAATGGCTGTTTATTCATATTTTTACCTCTTATTTCTAATTATATATAGTATTACTATATATTGTACAATTTTTAATTTAGATTATCACATTTTAGTAATATAATTAAATTATTAAGGAATTTATATGAAACATACAGACTGGTATAAGGATGCAATAATTTATCAAATATATCCTCGTTCTTTTTGTGATTCTAATAATGATGGCATGGGAGATATCCAAGGAATCATATCGAAAATTGATTATTTAAAAAACTTAGGAATTAACTGCATATGGTTATCTCCTGTTTATGATTCTCCACAAGAAGATAATGGATATGATATTAGTGACTATTACTCAATATATAAACCATTTGGTACAATGGATGATTTAAAAGAATTAATTAATAAATTACACGAAAATGGAATTAGATTAATTATGGATTTGGTTGTAAATCATACTTCTAGTGAGCATAAATGGTTTAAAGAAGCTTTAAAAGATTCAAATTCAAAATATAGAAATTATTATTATTTTAAAAAGGGAAAAGGTAAGAATTATAATAGACCTCCAAATAATTGGACTGGGTTTTTTGGAGGAACCACTTGGGAAAGAGTAGGAAATTCACCATATTATTATTTACATTTATTCGCTAAAGGCCAACCAGATTTAAATTGGGAAAATGAAGAAGTAAGAAAAGAAGTTAAAAATATTCTTAAATTTTATTTAGATATGGGTGTTGATGGCTTTAGATGCGACGTCATTACTTTAATAAGTAAAAAACAAGATTTTAAAAATAGAGCTCCTACACTAGCTTTATGTGGAAAGGATGCATATGTTAATGGTCCTCGTCTACATGAATTTTTACACGAATTATATTTAGATGTATATAGTAATTATGATTGTATGACAGTTGGAGAAACTGTATTATCAACACTTAATGAAGCAAAAGAATTAACAATTCCTTCAAGAGAAGAACTATCAATGGTTTTTAATTTTGATCATACTAATGTAGATAACTTCTTTGGTGTTAAATGGATAGAAAGAAAATTTAATTTAAAAAGATTTAAGAAAATATTTTCAAAATGGCAAAATGGAATGTATGAAGTAAATGGGTGGAATTCATTATTCATTGAAAATCATGATCAAAGAAGATCACCTGGAAGATTTAATACTAGTTTAGATAATGAATATAAAGATATCTCATCAAAGATGCTTGCTTCAACTTACTTTTTAATGCAAGGAACTCCATTTATTTATCAAGGACAAGAACTTGGGATGACAAATGGAGATTTTAAGACAATAGATGATTTTAAGGATGTTGAAACACATAACATTGATAAAATGAGAAAAGAAATTCCTATTCTTCGTCCGATTTTAAATAAATCTCTATTTAGAGAATCTCGTGATAATGCAAGGACTCCATTCCAATGGGATGATAGTGAATTTGCAGGATTTTCAACAATTACCCCTTGGATTCAAGTTAATAAAAATAAAAAAGAAATAAATGCAAAAAAAGAATTACAAGATGAAAATTCATTATTATATTATTATCAAAAATTAATTAAATTAAGAAAAGAATATAAAATTATTAAAACAGGGAAATATAATGATTTATTGCCAAATTCTAAATACATATTTGCATATAATAGAAAAGAAAATAACGAGGAATTAGTGGTAATTTCTAACTTTTCAAAGAAAAATATTAAATGCAAATTATTATCAAAATATAAAGAATATAAATTATTGTTATCTAACTATGAAGATAACGATAACACTATATTAAAACCATACGAAACACGAATATTATATAGGGAGGGATAAATATATGAATATATGTGAAACGTATAGTGGAAACAATGTACCTAAAAGAACAAAGTGGATTTATTCAACAGTAGCCACTTTTAGAGATGCTTGCTATGCACTCGTCTCAATGTTTCTTATTACATTTATCCAATACTCTGGTGTTTTAACTAGAGGTTTACCAGCTAGTGCAACTTCTGAAGAAAAAACCGCTTTATTTGTTGCAACATTTGGCGTTATTACTGCTCTTGTCATAGGCTATAGAATCTTTGATGCCTTAAATGACCCATTTATGGGAGTCATTATTGAAAAAACACACTTTAAAACTGGAAAATATAAACCATGGATCTTAATTGGTGGTTTAACAAATTCAGTTGTTGTTTTAGCACTTTTCTTAGCTCCTCAATTATTTAGTTGGTTAAGTGGATGGGCCTACATTGCTTGGTTTGCAGTATTTTATCTTCTTTGGGGATTAACATTTACAATGAACGATATTGCTTACTGGGGTATGCTTCCATCATTAACGAACGATGAAAGAAAACGTAATACAATTACAACATTAATGTCAATTTTTTGTAGTATAGGCCAATTTGTTGTTGCCGGTCTTTCACCAATTTTAAGCGGAACATTTGGTTATCAAGTTTACCCAATTATTGCAATTATTGTTTGTTCATTATTTGCTATTGCTCAAATTATATTATTTTTATTCTTAAAAGAACATAAAAGAGAAGATGATACAAAAGTAGCAAAAGAAAAAGCAAGTTTTAAAGACATGTTTACTGTTCTTAGAAAAAACGATCAAGCTTTAACAATGGTTATTGCTTTATTTGTTTATTATCTAGGTAGCGGAATCCTTAATACTCTTGGCTTAAATTATTTCTATTTTGCGATAAATTATTCTGTAGGAAGCGGAGTTATGACCTACTTTACTATTATATATGGGGTAGGTTACCTTCTTTCTCAAATTCTCTTTCCACTTATTACTAAAAAATTGTCATGGAAGAAAATTATAATAATGACTTTCTTTGGTTTAGTAATTGGATATATAGCTTTCTTTATTTATGGATTACCTCTTGGAGATGGTAAATATATTGGTCCTTCGCCACTAGTTACAACAAATGGAAAAACATCACTTAACATTTTATATTTAATACCATTATGTATAATTGGTTTAGTAATTTTCTTCTGTCAAGGTTTATTCTATTTAACACTTCTTATCATGATGACAAATACAATTGAATATAATGAATATAAATTTGGCGAAAGAAAAGAAGCTGTTATTTTCTCACTTAGACCATTAACAACAAAACTCGCAAGTGCTCTTCAACAAGGTGTCTTGTATCTTTTCTTAATTATCGCTTCACTTTCTGGAGTTATTTCTACAATTTCGACATATCAAAATCAAGCAACACTTGGAGAAATTACTACGACAGAACTTTCAACTGTATGTGACTCAACATTAAGTAGCATTCAACCATGGCAAGTAATTGTGTTTAAACTTGGTTTGACCCTGCTTCCATTATTGCTATTTGTTGCCTCATTCCTCGTTATTAAGTTTAAATATCATATTGATGAAAATGAATATCGAAATATGGTCACAGAGTTAAATAATAGAAACGAACAAAAAGGAACTGAACAAGTTCAATAATGTAGTTAATTATGATTAAAAAAATTAATAATTATTTTAAATTAGATACTAAAAATAGTAGTTATATCATTTTCATAACCAAATTTAATCATGTAGTATGTAACTATTATGGCAACTATATTTTTGATGCTGGAGATTTATTTTTTACAAATGAAAAATATAATGCGCCAACTGGAACTAGTGTCAATTATTCTGAAGAAGATTACAATTATGTTTTAGACAATTTATCTTTAGAAGTTTCTACCCCTTTTAAAGGAGATTTTAAAGAACCTTCTATTATTATTGATAATGGTAAAAATTTCATTTTAGATTTAGTCTATCAAGATTACGAAATTCATGAAGCTGATACTAAAATGAAAACCTTACCATCAATTAAGGGTAATCTTCCAGAATTGGTTTTACATCTTAAAGATCTTGCTTTGAACATATTTGTTGATTTAATTTATTTAGTTGACGAAGAAAATGATGTAATTTTAAGACGTACTTTAATTAAAAACCATACGAATTCCCATATAATTTTAAATAAAGTAATGTCTATGCAACTTGAATTAATAGGTAAAGATTTTGAAATTATTTCTCTTTATGGAGGATGGGGTTTTGAAGGGCAAAAAGCGTTCAATAAATTAGATCATGGAATTTTCATTAATGATTCTAAAACCGGGAATAGTTCAAATAGGCATAATCCATTCTTTATGCTAAAAGAAAAAGAAGCTACATATAACACAGGTATTACATATGCATTTAATTTAATGTATTCATCAAATCATTTTGAATTAATTGAACAATCTTCATTTAACAAAATTAGAATCCAAAATGGTATAAATCCTTATTGTTTTAAATATACCTTAAATGTAAATGAAGAATTCGAAACTCCATTTAGTGTTTTAACTTTTTCACCAAACGGAATAAATGGGAGCTCTCAAAATATGCACAATTTTATTCATAAACATATTTTAAGAGAACAATTTTCATATAAACCTGCTCCAATTTTAATAAACAATTGGGAAGCAACTTATATGAAGTTTAGACAGTCTACTTTAAAGAAAATCATCAGAGCAGCAAAAGATTTAAAATTAGAAATGTTTGTCCTTGATGATGGATGGTTTGGAAGAAGAACTGATGATTTTAAAGGTTTAGGTGATTACGATGTAAATAAAAAGAAATTACCTAGCGGATTAAAAGGAATTTCTAAATATTCAAATAAACATAATCTAAAATTTGGACTATGGTTTGAACCAGAAATGGTAAATGAAAACTCTAAACTTTTTGAAACACATCCAAATTGGGCTATTCAAGATCCTTTAAGACCATCTTCTAAAGGAAGACATCAGCTTATTTTAGATTTAACTAATAAAGATGTGCAAGACTACATAATTACAAATGTAAATCATATTTTAGACACTAATAATATTGAATATGTTAAATGGGATATGAATAGACATTTTTCAGATGTAAATTCATCTTTATATCATGGAGGCGAAGTTTTACATCGCTATATTGTTGGATTATATAGAATATTTAATGAAATTATATTGACACACCCTAATGTTTATTTTGAAGGATGTGCTAGTGGTGGTAATAGATTTGATTTGGGTATTTTATCTTATTTTGATCAAATTTGGACTAGTGATGATACAGACGCCTTTGAAAGAATTTCAATTCAAAGCGGATACGCTCTTGGTTACCCATTAAAATGCTTATCAAACCACGTTAGTGCATCTCCTAGTCATAGTGTTTTAAGAAATACACCCCTTGATACAAGATTTAATGTAGCTTTATTTGGCTCGTTAGGTTTTGAGCTAGACCTATCAACCCTTAAACCAATTGAGAAAAAAGCTATTAAAAAGATAGTTAATTTTTATAAAGAACATCGCAAATTAATTGTAAATGGTGATTTCTACCAATTATCTGATATTAAAAAAGATGGATATGCTTTGTGGGCAGTCGTTTCAAAAGATAAAGAAGAAGCTTTAATTGGTTATTTTAATTCTCTTCAAAAAATGAATCCTTCTTTAGTTGAATTAAAAATTCCTAATTTAAATAAAGATTACATTTACAATTTAACAGTAAGAAAACAAGAACATAATATTCACATGTTTGGAGGATTAATTAACCAAATACTACCATTTAGAATGGATGAAAGAGGATTTATTGTTAATACAGCTGCAAATTACGTAACATTAAAAGGCGAAATTGAAGAATATAATCTTAGTGGAAGTGCTTTAATGTCAGGTGCTTTAAAATTAAATAATGAATGGTGTGGAACAGGAATTGGGGATGGAGTAAGAGTTTTAGGAGACTTTGGAAGTAGAGTTTACTACGTCAAAAAGATTTAAAAAACCTATTATTTCCCGCTTCTTTTTATAATTTCACTCTTAATTATTGAAATAACTTCACTCATTTCAATTTGATCAAATTGATGAGTGGAGTTTTTATTATGAATTAAATATGGCCCTTTAATTAAATATGTTTTTATATTATTTTTTAATGCACACTCTCCATCTTCATAATCATTGTTTCCAAACAAAATTACTTCATCACTTTTTAAATTAAATTTATCTAAAATAGTCTTAAAATACATAGGATTTGGTTTACAATAACAACAATCTTCATATGTAGTAATTAATTTAAAATCACTTTGTTTTAAATCAATAAAGCTCATTCTAGTTAACGTTCCTTCTTTAGGAAATATTGGATTAGTTGTTAAATAAGCATCAATATTATTTTCATGCAAAAAATCAATTATTTTTCTTGCATAAGGATTATCTTTACAAGCATTTTTAGATAACTTAAATTCATTTTTATAAAAGTTTATAAATAATGGTTCGTCATTAACACATTTATCACCATAGTATTTCTTAAAAACATCATAAAATACTTCTCTATTTGTTCTTTTTCCATCATTTAAATACATTGCTTTTGTACCTTCCATGATACTAGAAAATAATTTGTTTTTATCTTCGTATCCTTTATCTTTTAATACCGAATACAAAGTTTCAAAGTAATATTTAATAAACTCATCTTCATGAAGTGGAAGCAATGTTCCATCTAAATCAAAAAATACAGCTTTTAACATATTTTTTACCTCGTTAAAAATTATAGCGAATTTAATTATATAATGTAATTTATAAAAGTTATTTTTATAATTTATTAATATCTATTAATAAATTTAATATAATTAAATTAGCTAGTTTTGGAGGTTTATATGGATATTAGTTCAAATGTTAAAATATTAAATGAAAACACGCTTGTACTTGAAAGTGATGCTTCAAAAGGAGATACTATTTCACTAAATAAAATCACTTCTATTGATAAGTCTTTTTTAGAAGCAATAATTAAAAGTAAATATCAAAGTGAATATGATAAGAAATTAAAAGAGGAATTAACTTTACTTAAAAATCAAAAAGATGTTGAAATAAAAAGACTTGAAGATCAATTACAATCATTTAATGAAAACAAGAATAAAGACATCGCAGTTATTAATTCAAATAACGAAGCTAAAATTAAAGATGAAATAAATAAATTACAAGTTAAATATCAACAAGAAATTTTTGCACTTAAAGAAGAGCTTTCACAATACAAAGCTAAATTAGATAATGAAATAAATAATAAATCTAAAGATATCGAAATTGAAAAAACTAAAATTCAATCATTTTATTCAACCCAAATAGAAAAATTACAATTAGAGAAAAACCAAATTGAAAATATTTCTAAATTAAAAATAGATGAAGCAATTTCTAAACTTAATTTAGATCATGCTAATGAAGTTAATGAATTAAATGGAATAATAGATAAATTAAAACTAGAAAAAAATTCTCTTAATACAAAAAGGCTTGGTGAACAATTAGAAAAATGGTGTGTCCAAGAATATAACAACTACGCTATCGCTGGTTTTCAAAATTGCGAATTTATAAAAATGAATGATTCAATTAAAGAAAACGATGATAACAAAGCAACCAAACCTGATTTTAAATTTGTTGTTTATTTAGACAAAGATAAAAAAGTTGAATTAACAAGTGTTTGTTTAGAAATGAAAAATGAATATTTTAACGATTCTGTTAATAAAAAAAGAAATGAAGATCACTACAATAAACTAGATAAAGATAGAAAAAAAAATAACCTTGAATATGCTCTTTTAGTAAGCGAACTCGATTGGACTTCAACTAACGATTCTCCTATTGTTAAAGTAAACGGATATGAAAAAATGTATATGGTAAGACCTCAATATTTCATTACTTTCCTCTCTTTAATTGCTACACTTGCTTCTAAATATAGAGACATTATTACGACAAAATATGAAGAACAAGAAATTTTTAAACAAAAGAATGAATTAATTGAAGAATTTAACAATCTAAAAAACACTTATTTAATTAAGCCTTTAAATTCTTTAATTAAAGATATAAATACAATTAAAGAAAAAACTAATAAAATTATTGAACTTTCAAACCAAAATATTCAAACTCTTAATGAAATTTGCGACACTAAATTTCAAACATTATATGATAAAATAGAAAAATTTGATATTATTAAAATTTCAAAAAAAGTAGATAAATTAAATAATTAATAAAAGAAGGCACCAAAAATTGGATGCCCTATTGATGTAATACAAGCAACAAACGGAAACTTTTTGTGGGAACTTCTTATATTACTTACAATATTTATATTATAAAAATCAGATATATTATTTTCATTATACAAATGTAATATCTTTGTTATAATTGTAATATGAAAGATTCAAAACTACATACAATTTGCTATTTATTATCTGAATTTACCTTTATACCCGTAAGACTATATAAAAATAATATTCTTCTAAAATCATATTATCCTCTTAATATTCCTTACGATCCCTTCGTTCTTTATGAAAAAGAAATTTTAAATTTGTCAACCAAGTTAAATTATTACATTACAAAAAGATATAATTATTATTCCCTTATAAAACATGAAGATTATAAAATAGTTATTGGCCCAACAAGAATCAACGAAATCACAAAAGAAGATATAAGAGAATTATTAATTAACATTTCTCAAAACTCAGAATTTATAGAAAATACTTTATCTTTTGTAAATTCAATTAGCAAAATGTCTTTAGAAAATTTATTAAAGTTAAGTTCTTTAATTAACTTACTTTTAAATAATGAATATGATGATAGTTTATTTAACACTAATAAAGAAAAAGATTTAATTATTAATAAAATAGTTAATGAAAGAATTAAAAATAAAGATTATGAATTAATTAATACAGATAAATATAACTATAAATACTTTAATGATGAATCAACTCTTATTTCTACAATTGCAAGCGGAAATGTTGATAAAGTATTAAAATTTACCCATGAATTAAATCTCCTTGATTCAAATATTAATGAAAGTCAAATTAAACAAAACAAACATCGTTTTGTTACATATTTAACTCTAATTAGTAGAGTAGCTATTAAAAAAGGAATAGATCAAGACATTGTAGGAAATATAATTAATCGATATTTAAATGAAATTATTCAAACTAATGATATTCATAAAATAAATCTTATTTTTAATGATATGCTTATTACATTTACTTATTTTATTAAAGATGTAAGTTCGAGTTCTTCTCCTTTAATTAATAAAATTAATTCATATATAAACGCTAATATAACTAAAAATATTACAGTTAACGAAATAGCCGCCGCCCTTTATGTTAGTAGACCATATATTTCAGCTTATTTTAAAAAAGAGACAGGATTAAATCTTTCTAATTATATCTATCAAAATAAAATTAATTGTGCTAAAAATCTATTATCAATTACTAATAGATCACTTAGAGAAATATCCTTATATTTAGGATTTTCATCCACAAGTCACTTTTCTTCAACTTTCAAAAAATACGAGGGCATGACCCCAAATGAATATCGACAAAAAAGAACTAGCAATTCCTGTGGTTTTTAAAACCCACATCATTTGATGTGGGCACTTTATTATTATTATTACAATAATGATTTATATAATTTTATTATATCTTCTTTTGTAGGATCTTTTGGATTTCCAGGTCTACAAGCATCATCCATTGCAGATTGAGCAAGAAAATCAATATCCTCCTCTTTAACAATACCTTTTAAGGTTTGAGGGATTCCTACATCAATAGATAATTGTTGAACAGCTTTAATTGCAGCTTCTCTATATTCTTCTTGAGTCATTAAATCAACGCCTTCAACTCCCATTGCCCTAGCAATTTCTCTATATTTTTCACCAGTTGCTTCAGCATTGTATCTCATAACTGTTGGAAGAATTATAGCATTTGCAACACCATGAGGAGTATTATATAAAGCTCCAAGTGGATGTGCCATTGAATGAACAATTCCTAAACCAACATTTGAAAATCCCATACCTGCAATATATTGTCCAAGAGCCATTCCTTCTCTTCCTTCTTTGGTATTATTAACAGCACCTCTTAGACTTCTAGAAATAATTCTGATTGCTTCAAGATGGAACATATCACTCAATGCCCATGCTTCTTTTGTAATATAACCTTCAATTGCATGAGTTAAAGCATCCATGCCAGTTGCAGCAGTTAAACCTTTTGGCATGCTTGCCATCATATCTGGATCAACAACAGCAACTACAGGAATATCATGTGGATCTACACAAACAAATTTTCTTTCTTTTTCTTTATCGGTAATAACATAATTAATTGTAACTTCAGCAGCAGTACCAGCAGTTGTAGGAACAGCAATAATAGGGACAGATGGCTTTGTTGTTGGAGCACATCCTTCAAGACTTCTAACATCTTTAAATTCTGGGTTTGTAATTATAATTCCGATACCTTTTGCAGTGTCCATTGAACTTCCACCACCAATTGCAACAATACAATCAGCTTTAGCTTCTTTAAAAGCTTCTACACCATGAATAACATTTTCAATTGTAGGATTAGCTTGGATTTCACTATAAATTGAGTATTCGATCTTAGCTTCATCTAAAAGTCTTGTTACTTTTTGAGTGACATTAAATTTAAGCAAATCTGGGTCACTACATACAAAAACCTTTTTAAAGCCCCTTCCTTTTACTTCGGTTACAATATTATTAATTGCACCATAACCATGATAC
Source organism: Bacilli bacterium (assembly GCA_016302065.1). Taxonomy (GTDB): domain Bacteria; phylum Bacillota_I; class Bacilli_A; order RFN20; family CAG-826; genus Onthovivens. Next base: position 22,194 of record JAEDOI010000013.1, read on the forward strand.
GATGTTTCATTTAAAACAAATTTTGGCATCTTAATTTCTCCTTTTATGTATTTAATTTATATAAATTATACCCAATAAAATTATAAAGCAGGGAGTATATTCCCAAACAACAAATATGCAAATCCTAAATAAATTAATAAAGAACAAACATCAACAATTGTCGTAACAAATGGAGATGAAATTAAAGCAGGGTCTTTCTTTAAAGCAGCAACAAGCATTGGCAAAGAAGTTCCAACAAATTTTGCAACAATAATTCCTAAAAATAATGTTCCACTAACTAAACCTGCAATTTCTAGTCTTGAAAGGAATAAGGTCCATCCAGTTAGTGCTTCTCCAGTTGCGGATAACTCTGCTCCATCAAAATTAATAATATTAAGATACATTTCTCCTAAAAACCAAAGACATGAAAAAGCACAAACCATTAAACCAGTAAGCATAGCAACACGCATTTCTTTCCATAAAATCTTAAAATAATTTTTAGGTGTAAATTCTTGAACTGCTAAACCTCTTACAATAAGAGTTGTAGTTTGTCCTCCAGCATTTCCTCCAGTATCCATTAAAACAGTAACAAAAGGAACAAGAATAGGAAGTGCTCCAAGTGCATTTTCAAATTTATTTAAAATCATTGACGAAAAGGTACCAAAAATTAGAAGGACCATTAGCCAAGGGGCACATTTAAGCGCCATTTTAGTTACACTAGTTTCTAAATAACTATTTTCAAGAGGGGCAACACCTGCCATCTTACTCATATCTTCAGTAGCTTCTTGTTCAATAACATCAACGATATCATCGACTGTAATGATACCAATTAATCTATTTTCATTATTTAAAACTGCAATAGCATTAAGGTCATATCTTTTCATTTGGTTAGCAACTTCTTCTTGGTCATCATTAACAAGACAAGTAACATAGTCTCTATTCATTAAATCTGAAATTGGTTCATCATCTTTTGCAAAAATAAGTTCATCAAGATCAAGTGTTCCTACAAGTGTTCTACTATTATCAATTACAAAAATAGTATAAATTGTTTCTTTTGTTTTACCTTTTCTTCTAATTGCTCTAATTGCTTCATCCGCAGTTAAATCATCTTTAAGACTTAAAAACTCAGTGGTCATAATAGATCCAGCAGTGTTTTCTTTATAATTTAATAATTTATTAATTACATCTCTTTTTTCTTTAGAAACATTCTTTAAAACACGAGTTACTAAATTGGCAGGTAAATCTTCAAGGTCATCAACAAGGTCATCGGTAAATTGACTTTCAAGAATCTTGGCAAGTTCAGAGTCACTCATCACTTGAATTAACTTTTCTTTTGTATCAGATGCAAGTTCAGTAAATAAATCAGCAGTATATTCACTTTTAACAAATTTGAATATAAAAACAAGGTGTGAAATATCTTCAAAATCATCGCAAGCTTCAGCAATATCAATTGTTGGAACAACTTCAAAAATATTGCGAACTTCTTTTACTTTTCTTGCAATAATTAATTCTTCTAGTTCCTTTGTAGAAATTAATTCGTTTTCCATTTTTTAACCTATACAATAATTTTACTAGATAATTGTTAATTAAAAAACACGAAAATGAATTAAATTATAAAATGTTTTAAATTAATATTAATAATTAATTTAAAGCAATGATATTTTCTTCTTTTTTAAATTCAATTGATATTAAATCTTTTCCATTCATTTTAAATTTATTGCCATCAATTTCTTGAAGACAATTATTTTCATAAAGTCTAACATACAATTTAAAATCGGTTGTATTATAAATATCCGAATAAATTGTATATTCAAAAGTACCTAAATCAGAATTACATTCACCAATCAATGTCGAAACATTATTTAGAATATGAAATCCTTGTGAAATATTATAAATATCATCTTTTTCTTTTAAAGTGACGTTATGTAATAAATAGGTAGCTTTAACAAACCTTGATTGAGGTGAAGAGTCTCCAGGTAATCCAATTTGCCCAAATCCTTTACCATAAGGCTTTAAATCTAAATCTTTACTAAATCTTGATTTAGGTTCTTCATTAGTTAAATTTAAATAATTATTCATATTAAAAGCATGGTATTCAAATACTGGATTATTAGTTAAAACATTAAATGGGTTATCAAATACTTTAAGTCCATCTTCTCTTGATTCGATAACAATACTTTTGTTTTTATCACTCATTATAAAATGTAATGTAGCTACATTTAAATCTTTAGAAAATGGTTCATCTAAAATTGAAATGTTTTCTAAGGCCTTTTTTACTTCTTCAATCGTTTTGTATTTTGAAAGCAAATACAAAGGCAATTCATAAGGTGCTAAATTAATTTTACCCATGATTTCCTTATTAAATTTAGCAAATGTAGGAAAATTTAATCCTGCAAATGTTAATCCATATTCATTAATACAATCAAAAAACATTGGGTAAGAAGAAACAACAATTCCTACTCCTAATAAAGCAAAATGATTGCTTATTTCATCTTCTTTTTTGAATGTAATTTTATAGTTACGTGGTACAAATATCCCTGTTTGAGGATAATTGTAGTTAAGATCTAAATTTCTACCAAAAAAATGTTTATCGGTAGTAAACGAAATAGCTGTGCACATTGTTTATTCCTCCTTACTTAAATTATATAATTTTTTGTATTACTATATATAATAATTTAGTAAGGGATAATTATATGAAACATTTAGACATAGTGATTGCAACAAATAACAAACACAAAATTGAAGAATATAAAGAATTATTTAAAGATTTAGATGTTAATATTACTTCATTAAAAGACGAAAATATTATTTCAGATCCAACAGAAGATGGTGCTACTTTTGAAGAAAATGCTCTAATTAAAGCTAAAGCAATCAAAGATAAAACAAATAAAATTATACTAAGCGATGATTCTGGAATATCTATTGATATGTTAGGTAATGATTACCCTGGAATTTATTCTCATAGATATCAAGAAAGTTTAGGAGGAGCAAAAAAGGCTAACGAATTAATTGTAAGTAAAATGCCTTTTTCAAAAGCTCATTATACTTGTGTAATAGTTATTGAAAACTATGCTAAATCCCCACTCATTTTTAAAGGTTATATGTATGGGAAGATTTCTTCTAAAGTCAAAGGCGAACATGGTTTTGGATATGATCCTATATTTATTCCTGAAGGTTATAATAAAACATTAGGAGAATTAGATGATAAAACTAAAAATAGCATTTCCCATCGAGCAAATGCTATTTCACAATTTATAAAGTATTTAAAAGAAAATAATTCTATTTAGTTTTCCTATAAAATATATAGAAAATTACTCCTATTCCAAGTGCTGGAATAATTGATAAATAGCTTAAAATATTTATTTTTGTAGCAATACCTGTAATTAAAAGAACAAGAAAAATTACGGCACAAATGGTAATTCCAATAAAACAATATTTTCTTAGTTTATTTAACTTTTTATTAGGAGTAATAATTCTTTTATCTTCTAATTCATATTCATTTTCATTTAAGCACTCAAAAACTTTTGTTTTATTTTCCTCACATTGAGTTTGTAAAGCTTTAAAATTTTCATTAAATTGAGGTTGTTCATCGTTTCTAAAAGTATCTAATTCTTCTTTATCTACAAGAGGAATAATTGAATCTACATATGCTAATAATTTAGAAATTGATTCGTTGTTCTTTTTAAACCACTCTTCATATTCTTTTTTAATAAATTTATTATCTTTTTTAGTTCTTTCTGCTTCACGAAAATAAATCCTACAATATTTCATTATTTCTAACATATAGTTAAGAATTAAATAGCTATTTTCTCTATCAAGAGTAATATCATATTCTTCAAATAAATTAATAACCTCTTCTCCTTTAAAGTTATCTAAAGTAGAACCTAAAAAGTAACAATCAGCCATACCAGTAATAGCATTTAAATCATTTGGTCTTAATTTAAGTAACGACTTATATGCACTAAAAGCTTCATCAACATTTAAATTAGTAAATAATTGTGTTTTTGCATAGTTATTTATCTTTTTATATTGTTTAACTAAAAGATTTAATGCATCACTTGTTACAAATTGGTTTGAACAGTGTTTACAATAACCATATTTATCATCTTGTTTAACATCAATAACTTCTTTACAATTAGGACAGATTACTTTCATATGTACCTCACTTATCTATTTCTTCATATTGAACTGGAATTTCAATATTATAACGCTCTAACAATTTATTTTGCTCTTTAAAATATTTTCTAAATGTTTTGAAATAACCTTTAGTCTTTTTAGAAATAAAATCTGGTTTAATCGAATCATCCTTAGCTAATTTTTCAAAGTTAAACTTTCCATTAACTTTCCACGAATTCATAAATCCAAATTTAATTGCATTAGTTGGGCAATTTAAGGTACAACGCATACACATTGCACAAGTAGATTTAACTCTATATACACCTTTTTTATTAATGTATATAGCTTGAGCAGGACAATTATTAATACACATTTTACAATTAATACATTTTTTCTTATTAATTCTTACAAACTTAGAATTTAGTTTAGGAGCAATGTATTCAATTCTTAAAATAGTTGAAAGAAGTTGTTTTTCCTTACTAAATCTCATCTTTTTATAATCTTCATTCATAATTTGTATAGCAAAAACTTTTGTTAATGGATCTAAATATAAATAAAGTTGTTTCTTTAATCTATTATCATAATCAAACATTATGTTATAAGGCATAATAAAATGCTTTTCTAATACAAATTCATAATTTAATTTCTTTAAATATCTATATGCATGAGATGTTGAAGCATCATTTAATTTAAATGGTTCACCACTTGTTTTATAAACAAAAAACTTCTTCTTTACATTTGCTTTTTTAAAATTCTTTAAAAACTTAACAAATATTTCAGGAATATTAAAAGCATGAATTGGATATCCAATTCCTATTAAATCATAGTTATTTGGATCAGGATAATCTAAATTTAAAACAGTGAAAACATAATGATCAACCGTTGCACCTAACTCTTCTAAATGTTTCTTTAAATAATCTCCACAGAGTTTTGTATTTCCTGTACCAGAAAATGTATATAAACATATCTTTTTCATAACGTATTTATTTTATAATATAATGAATTTTATATCAAACACACTTTATTGACGATGATTTTAGCATAAAAAAGTTAGCATTTATATAAAACATATGATATATTATTAAGGCAATCACGGAGTAATACCCAAGTGGTGAAGGGGCCTCCCTGCTAAGGAGGTAGGTCGGGCAACTGGCGCGAGAGTTCGAGTCTCTCTTACTCCGCCAT
>JAEDOI010000014.1 GCA_016302065.1 Bacilli bacterium
TCAATAATTAAAATTTATCAAAACTAGTCACATCGATTGTGACTAGTTTTTTTAATATTTAAAATATTAATTCATTTTAGTATTTAATTATTAATTAGTACTATTTGAATATTATTTAGTAACTGTACTTTTAAAAGTTGGTATAATTAAAATATGGGAAATAAGAAAAACGATTCAGCTCTTAAATATATAAGAACGATTAATAGATGTAATAATCAATTACATTATTTATCTTCTATTTTAGATAAAGGAATAAATTTAGATAATGTTACATTTTTTAAACAAAGTTTAACATATGAACTTACATTTTTTTATATGAATTTTGTTTTTTCCTTACTATTTGAATTTAGTTCTTCAGTTACATATAACTTTGTTAGATCATTCTTAATTTCTATTGGAATACTTGGGTTATCTTCTAATCCAGAGAGATTTGATAATACTAATTATGAACTATATAAAGACATTGCTTTAAATTCTAATTTAAGTGATAAAAAGATGGATAAAATTTGTAAGAAATTTAAAATAAGCAAAAAAGCAGTTAAAAAGTGCTTTAATTTTTCTTCGATGTTTTATCTTTTTGGAGCAGATATTAGTACATTAGAATCAAGAAGCATTGTTAATAAAATATTCACAAGTGATGAAGAAATATATCTTTATGATGCAATTAGTTTGTTCATCCATAATTTAAACATAACTTATAATCTTTATGGTTTTGAATGTTCTAAATATAAGGTAGAAAAAACTAAAAAACTTGATAATTCACTATTAAATTTAGGTAGAAAGTTTGAAAAAACTTTTGAAAAGAGAATTGAAAAACCATTACTTAATAATGTTGATGATCAAATTAATAATTTAAAGAAAACAATATTTATTCTTGAAGAATTTAAAGATGTTTTAGAACCAATTAATAAAGAAATAACATTTTATTTAATAGATATTTTCGACATTATTATGCCAATGTATAGAACATTGTTGATGCTATTTACATATAAAAATTATTTAGGTATTGTTTTTTCTTTTAAACCTTTAATTGAAAACTTAGTAATGATTTATTTTCTTTCTAAAAATAATCTTGAAGATTGCGCTATTAGATTAGAATATTATGATATTTTAACAACATATATTAATACTAAAGACAATATAGAAATAGAAAATATAGTAAAAGGAAAAAATGATTCTTTTGTTAGTATTATTGATGATTCGTATAAAAAATATTATAAAAAGTTTATTAATTATAACTTTTATGATTTTAAAAACATTATATTTAGCGATCCTACATATTTACTATTATTAAATAGAGATTCAATAACAGGAAGAGTAGAAAGGTTGTTCAGTGAAGTATTAACAAAAGAAGATAGTGCTTATATGAAAAATATTTATACAAAAAGCATAAGGTTAGGACATAATGATGGATTTTTATATTTTTATAAGGATAAATATGAAGAAATGAGCATATCAATTGTTGATACTATTAATGCTGTTGTAGATGGAGTAATAGATAATACTTTATTTAATGTAAATAAATTTAAAGATATTAAAAAACGAGATGATATTATATGTTTTATTCATAAATTAGTAGAAAAAATTGATGAAGTTAAAAAAGAGATTGAAGAATGCATAAATTAATAAAAATATATGGTATTTAACAGTGAATTTGCTAATATATTTATAGGAGGATAAATTAATGAAAAAATTCTTAAATTTAATTTTAAACGGCGTTGGTGCAGTCTTAGCTATCGTTGCTTTATTTTTAGGATTTGCTCCAGTTGCTGCTTCAAAAACTACTTCTAGTTCAGGTTCTAGCACAACTCTTACTGTAGATAATTCCAATAGTCTTTTTGGGAAGTTTACAGAAGATGGTGGATCTAAATATGTTGGAGTTGGTGTAGTAATTATCATTTTCTTAGTAATTGCAATTTTAGCTATTGGTCTTTTAATTGCTGCTGAATTCTTAAAAAAGAGCTGTAAATGGGAATGGATTATTAATGTTGGTGTTTGTGTATTAATGGTCATTGCTGGCATTCTTTATTTTGCAATTCCTGAAATTACTAAAGTAATCGGAAACGTTACCACTACAAAAATTAACTTAGCAGGTGGTCCAATTGTTGCTGGAATTTTCTCACTTCTTGGTGGTTTAGCTGTTGGATTTAATGGTGTTAAACATTTTATTTTTAAAAAATAGTTAAGAAATCGTAGTGAATTTTAAAAATAGCATGGAAAACATGCTATTTTTTATGCAAATTTTATTATTAAATTAATGTTAATGTTATTATATTTTTGATATTATAAGCAAGTATGGATATTAAAATTATTTTTATAGATTTTGATTGGACGATATTTGATCATCGAACTTACTCAATTAATGAATCTACAATTGAAGCAATTAAACAAGCAAGAAATAAAGGTATTAAAGTAATTATTAATACTGGAAGAAGCTATTATTCATTACTAAGTAAACAAGTAGTAAGAGACTTAAAAGTAGATGGATATGTTGTTAATAATGGAGGAGCTTGCATTATTAATGATTCTGTTTTATATGCCCATTATTTAAATAAAGAGTTAAAAGATAATATAATTAATTTTTTAATTGAAAACAAAATTAGTTATGGACTTAATTGTTTAAAATATTCATATGGAAAAACATTTGAACAAGGAAATGTTAATGCTTTTTATAGTGTATTTGACGAACCAAGAACATTAGATATTTCTGAATATAAAAATAGTGATGATGTCCTTTCAATTACATATTTTGAAAAGAGTGAGTTTGATAAAATTTTTAAATCTAAGTTTAAAGATGTGCGAATTAATAGGTTTTTTGATACTTGTGTTGAAGTTACTAGTGTTCCTTTTTTAAAAAAAGAAGGAGTAAAGGAAGTATTAAAATATTTTAATATTGATAGAGAATTTTCTTTAGCAATTGGTGATGATACAAATGATATAGATATGTTTAATGAAACCAAATTTTCAATTTGCGTAGGTAATGGAAAAGAAGAATTGAAAAAACATGCAACATTTATTTCAAAAGATATCAAGGATAATGGAATTTTTGATATTTTAAAAGAGTTAAAAATAATTTAAATATATTGATATTTTTTATATAATTGATAAGGGGTAAAGATATATGCCATTTTATGTTTTAAAAGGTGACTTAGTTGAAATGAACGTTGATGCCATTGTAAATGCAGCTAATGTTAAGTTGAAAATGGTTGAAGGTGTCGGTAGAGCTATTTTTCATAAGGCTGGAGATAGTGAATTACAAAGTGCTTGTAATAAGATAGGTTTTTGTAATGTTGGCGATTGTAAAGTTACACCATCTTTTAACATGACTAATGCTAAAATTATTATCCATGCTGTAGGTCCAATTTATATAAATGGGAAACATGGAGAAAAGAAAGCTTTAGTTTCAGCCTATAAAAGATGTTTTGAAGAATTAGACAAATATAATTATCATTCTATTGCTTTTCCACTTTTAAGTGGTGAATTTAATTATCCTTTAAATGATGCTTATAATGTAGCTTATGATTGTATTCTTGACTATTTGAAAACACATAAAGATAATTATGTTTATTTAGTAATGTATAAAAATTTCCCTGCTACAATTGATGATGGATTACAAGAAAGATTAACTTCATATATTACAACTAATTATTCAAGTAAAAACGAAAGAAAAGATATTACTAAAGCTATTAATAATCTTGAATTTGTTGAAACTATAAGAAAATTCCAAAAATCAACATTAACTAGTGATGATGAATTAATATTGAGAGGTAATTTAAGTAGTAAATTATTTTCTAAACTTGTTAATGATTCTTCCTATATTCCAAGCAAAAATGTAGTGTTTTCATTTGGTATTGCAATGAAGTTAAATGAAAATGAATTGTCATCACTTTTAAATAGTTGTGGATATGCATTAAATAAAACTAATTTATTAGATTTAATTGTTTGTTTCTACATTGATTCCAATCTTTATGACGTGTATAAAATAAATAATGCTTTATTTAACTATAATATCCTTCCTTTAGGAGAAAAAGATTAAAAATTATTTAAAAATATATTAATTTAAAAAGACAATAGTCAAATCTATTGTCTTTTCTTAAAATTAAATTAGAAGTTAGTAATTATTATAAAAGATTATTTTGTAATTCTTTTACACTAGTAAACATTGTAGAAGAAACTATAGTTGTTGGATATATTTTATAATCACTAAATTCGATTGGCATATTATATAGAGATTTATTAAAAAATGTATTATCTACTTCATAAAAATATACTCCAACGACATTAAGATCAATTTTAGTACTCCCAATAGAAAATTTATAAACTAAATCCTCGCTATATATTCTATTAAATACTTCGTTAAATATATCGTTTTCAATATATTTTAATCCATTTTCATCTCTTTTTATGTTTTGATAATAATAGTTTTTAGGGTTAGTATTATCTTTATAATTTGTATTTGTCATTAATAAAAGATATGAAGGAAGTATTACTTCATTATTCTTTAAAGTAGTATCAAAAGAATAACCATTTTTAAAACAAGAAATAACAGAATCATTGTGATTTTCTTCAACAATTTTATCATTTCTTGATGTAATAATATGATTCTTGTTAGTAATATAACTTGATAATCCTTTATCTTGATTACCATCTAAAAATACTTTTTTATTTACAAATGTAGTATTGTCGTTTTTATTAACAACAACAGTAATAACATTATTATTTGATGAACATGAAAATAAAAATAATAATGTTGATAAACTAATTAAAGATTTAATTTTTTTCATATAAATTACCTCAATTTGAAGAGTTGCTTAACTCTTGATATGAATAATGTGATTCATCGACCCAATCTAGAAGAGTTAAAGCAATTATATTCAAAAAAATTCCTTTCTGGTATTTTTATTATAACATAATAAAACATTGATAAAAGGGACATTTATTGGTAAAAAAATGATTTATTTTATTTAATTAGATGTAAAACTTTTATAGGTATAAATTACATAATATATTGATTTTGGTATATTTTTACTTTAATTCAGTAAATAAATACTAAATTGTTTATTTTATAATTATATTTGATATAATATAGGCGTTTGAAAAGGAGAATTCAAAAATGAGATTTACTTTACCTAGAGATCTTTATTTCGGCTCAGGTTCAATTGCTGAACTTAAGACTTTAAAAGGACACAAAGCTATTGTTGTCACTGGTGGACATTCAATGAAAGCTAGCGGTTTCCTTGATAAGACAGTTAAAGCTCTTGAAGAAGCTGGAATGGAAGTTCAAGTTTTTGATGGTGTTGAACCAGATCCATCAATTGATACCGTTATGAGAGGCGCTGCTGCTATGAGCAAATTTGGTCCAGACTGGATCGTTGCTATTGGTGGTGGATCACCAATCGATGCTGCTAAAGCTATGTGGGCATTCTATGAATATCCAGATACAACATTTGAAGCTTTATGCACACCATTTAATTTCCCAAAATTAAGAACAAAAGCTCACTTCTGTGCTATCCCATCAACTAGTGGAACTGCTACTGAAGTTACTGCTTTCTCTGTTATTACAGATTACAAAAAAGGAATTAAATATCCTTTAGCTGACTTTGAAATCACCCCAGACGTTGCTATTGTTGATCCAGATATCGTTCGTGGATTACCAAGAGTTCAAGTTGCTTACACTGGAATGGATGCTATGACACATGCTATTGAAGCTTATGTCTCAACATTACACAATGATTTCACAGATCCTCTTGCTTTAAAAGCTATTAAAATGATTAACACCTATCTTGTTGATTCATACAACAATCCTCAAGGAAAAGGTAGAGAAGAAATGCACTATGCTCAATGTTTAGCAGGTATGGCTTTCTCAAATGCTTTACTTGGTATTACTCACTCAATGGCTCACAAGACTGGTGCTGTATTCTCAACAGGACACATTCCACATGGTTGTGCTAATGCTATGTATCTTCCTCACGTTATTGAATACAATGCAAATAACAAAGAAGCTTTAGAAAGATATGCTCAAATTGCTCAAGCATTAGGAATCGAAGGAAAAGATGCTCATGAACAAGTTCAAGGATTAATCAATAGATTACATGAATTAAATACTCTTCTTGGTATCCCACACTCAATGAGAGAATTTGGCGTTAAAGAAGAAGAATTTAATGAAAAACTTCCTGCATTTGCTCATAATGCTGTTCTTGATGCATGTACTGGAAGCAACCCAAACCCAATTGATGATGAAAAGATGGCAGATTTATTCAAATGCTGCTATGAAAATAAACCATATCAATTCTAGTTTGAGTTTATAAAATCAAAAAATAAGACTTAGATAAAATTCTAAGTCTTTTTTTGTGCAATGTTTAAATATGTGGGAAATCACATGTTTTTTAATGTCTAGTAGGATCTGAATATACTTCACAAAATCTTCCAGAGAAGCTATTTTCTATTCCTTTTATTCTTAAATGAGATGTATCTCCATATACTTCACATCGGAATGAAGCAATACCTTTTTCTCTTTCCTCAGAATTTAATAGTGTTACACCTGTAGGAGCACAAAAGAATGTTTGGCATAAAACAATATAAGGAATATTTAATAAATGAGAAAGTAAAACATTCATAATTCCCAAATGACATACAAATAAAATAGTATCTTTACTTTCTTTAATTACTTTATAATTTCCATCCTTTTGTCTAACATATCCGTTTTCTTTAAGTATTTCATCAAGTCCTTTACTAGCTTCTAAATATTTCTCTTTAACATTAGAGCCATTATATATTTCATCATCTAAATATGTATCATTGTTATATAAATTATGATGATTTACAAAATAAGAGGGTAATAAATCCCAAGAGTTTTTCTTAATATGAAAAACAGGTTCTTCAATGGGATATACAAATTCATGTAACCAATGTTTAACACTTACTTTATTTTTGTTTTCATTGTTGTAATTTAAAATTCCTTCTAAAGTAAAAAGAGCACGATTGAGTGGGGAAACATATATGTTTTTGAACTTATAATCCTTATAAAATTGTCCTAAAGCATCTCTTTCTTTAAAACCTTGAGCTGTAAGAGTATGGTTATCATAATCAGGTTCAGCATGTCTAATAATCATTATTTTCATGCTTAAATAATATCAAAATAAAGTCTAATTTGTAAATAAACTTATAAATAGTATTGCTTTTTAAAAAATGAGCAATATTAAATTATATTTAATATTACAAATATTTTGATATAATTTAAGACATGAAGAAAAAAGAAAAAGTAAGTATTTTTAGAAATGGTGTATTAGTTATTGGAGCTAGTAGACTTGGAGCTTATATTGCTATGAGTCTTCAACAAGCTGGAAGAAACGTTACAGTTATTGATAAAGATCAAGAAGCATTTGATAAACTAGAAGACTTTCAAGGTTTTACAGTTATTGGTGATGCTACCGATTTAAATACTTTAGAAAGCAATGAAATTAAGCGTTATGACATGGTTATTGTTACAACAGATGATGATAATTCTAATCTTTTTATCGGAGATGTTTGTAATACAATTTATGAAGTTCCAAAGATTTATATTCGTTTAAATGATTCAGATAAAGTAAAACTTCTTGTCGATAGTAAGATTAAAGCTATTTGTCCATTCCTTCTTTCTGTTGAGAAATTTTATGAAATGTATAATGAGTAGGTAAGAGTATGAAAGTTGTAATTGCAGATGGAAGACATGAAGCTGATTATTTAATTTCGGTTTATAAATCAAAAAAGAATAATTTGATTGTTATCAATAATGACCAAAATTTTTGTGAATACTTAAGTAAAAAGAATAGAATTAATATTTTTAAAGGAAACTCTACTAAAGAATTTGATCTTAGAATGGCTCAAATTGAGAACTGTGATTTATTTATTTCTTTAGCTGAAAGAGATGTTGATAGTTATGTTTCTTGTAAGATGGCTAAGAAAATTTTTAATGCTAAAAAGTGTGTTGCAACAGTTATTAACCCTAAAAACGTTGAATTATTTCAAACACTTGGAGTAGATGTTGCAATTAGTAGCACCTATTTACTTGCTGAAACAATTAAAGCAAAATCTAGTTTTGAAGATTTAATTAAAACATTATCTCTTGAAGATGATAAGATTGTTATTTCTGAAGTTATAATTGGAGATGATTATAAGATTGCCAATAAATCTTTAAAGGAAATTAAATTACCACCTTTTGTTAGTGTTAGCTGTGTTTATCGTTATCCTCACGTTATTATTCCTAATGGTAATACAATATTGATGCCAAATGATAAAGTATTGCTTGTTACTACTAAAGAAAATCAAGAAAAGATTATTAATTTAATATCTGAAAAGAGTGAAGTGAATGAATAAAGTTAAAAATGGATATAAATTAATAGCTTATTACTTAAGCTTATTTATTATATTTATTGGTTTTATTTTGCTATTACCTCTTTTTATGTTAATTTTTTATCCAAATGAACTACCATATGCTTATTGTTTTATTATTCCTGGAATTGGGTCAATAATTATTGGATTTATATTGTTTTTCATATTTAAAAATTGTGAAAAGAAAAATCTTGAGCGACACCAAGATGCAGTATTTGTAGTTTCTATTTGGTTAATTGCTATTTTGTTTGCTTCTTTTCCATTTTTACTTAAAGGAGACAATACATTCACTCAGTGTATTTTTGAAGCATGTAGTGGATTTTCTACTACTGGATTTACTATATTAGATGTTGAAATGACACCATATATTTTTCTCTTTTTTAGAGATTTGATGTTATTTGTTGGTGGTGTTGGATTAATTTTAATTATTACTTGCGCAATAAGTGATCGTTTTGGACTAAGACTTTATAATGCTGAAGGCCATAATGATAAGTTATTGCCTAATATTGCTAAATCAGCAAGGATTATTTTCTTATTTTATTTTGTTTTTATACTTGTTGGAACTGTGGCTTTAATTCTTTGCAAAGTTGATCCTTTTGATGCGTTTTCTCATGCAATTGCTGCCGTTTCAACTGGTGGGTTCTCAACTAAAAATAATTGTATTGCATTTTATGATAATGTTTGGGTTGAGTTAATTTTATGTATATTGATGATACTAGGGGGAACTAGTTTTGTAATTCACCTTTCTTTCTTTAAAGGGAAATTTAAGAATGTATTTTTTGATGGTGAGATAAGATTTCTTTACATTACATTATTAATTGCTATACCTTTAGGAGCATTACTTTTGTTAAATAATTGTGTTGGTATTGAAATAGATTCATCTTCATATTTAAATTGTTTAAGAATTAGTGGGTTTAATTTAATAAGTGCTATCACGACTACTGGATTTTCAAATGTTTCATTTGGGTCTACTGGAGCACCTACCTTGCCTTATGCCTTTTATGTTATTGTAATTCTTTTTATGTTAATTGGCGGTTGCAATGGTTCTACAAGTGGTGGAATTAAAATTTATAGAGTAGTTGTAGCTATTAAATCAATGTGGTATTCAATTAAAGATAAGATGTCTAATAAACGATTAATTAAATCTCATTTCTATTTAAGAAATGGTAATTATATTGAGATGGATAAAAACGAAACAAATAGTATATTAACGTTTATTCTTGTTTATTTTGTTATCTTCTTCTTTGGAAGTTTTCTTATTTCTTTATTTGGCTTTAATTTTGGAGAGAGTGCTTTTGAGTATGCTAGTGCTTTAGGTGGTGTTGGATTAAGTGTTGGTATTGTTTCAGCTAGTGCTAATCCAGGAGTTCTTTGGATTATTATGGGTGGAATGTTTTTTGGACGTTTAGAAATATTTATTATTTTCCAGGCTATTTTAAGAATGGTTAATGATATTAGAAAGAAGGAATGCTAATGAAAAAATATATATTGTATTTTGTTAGCGGTTTAACTTTTATTTTCTTAGTTGTTGCTTCTCTTCTTATTTATGAAGGAGTTTATTTGCAATATAAACCTTTAAGTAACTTAATAAATATCGATGAAATTGAAAAAGTAGATTTAAAATATTATGATGATTCATTAAATGAATCTATTATCTCTTTAAATAATGAAAAGAAAGAACTTTTTGTTGCTTCATTAAAAAAGATAGAATATCAAAATACATTTTCATTAAATAATCTTAGTTCAAAAGAGACAATTATAGTTACTTATAAAGATGATTCGACCATTTCATTAATGCAATATTTTGTTACATCTTCAAATAAGAACGAAGAGAAAAATATTAAAATTAAGACTGAAGATTATGTTAAATTAATTGGAGTATTTTATGAATAAATTAAATATATTATTAACTAATGATGATAGTTACAATTCTTCATATCTTCATGTTGTTAAAGATGAATTAAAAAAGATAGGAAATGTATATGTTTTTGCACCTAAGGAAGTAATGAGTGCTAAAAGTTGTAGTTGTACTTTAACAAGAGGTTTAAGTGTAATTAAAGAAAAAGAAAATGAATATATCATTGATGGAACTCCTAGTGATTGTGTTAATTTAGGGAATTATTATTTAAAAAAAGAGTTAGGAATTCATATTGATTTAGTCGTAAGTGGGTGTAATAAAGGTGAAAATATTAGTTATGATACGATGTATTCTGGAACAATTGGAGCATGTTTAGAAGCTAGTAAAAATCATATTCCTTCAATTGCTTTTAGTGCTCCTATAAATTGTGATGTTATTAAGGAATGGATTATCCCTTGTATAAACTTTGCTTTTAACAATAATATTATTAAAGAAGAAAATATTGTTTCATTTAATTTTCCATTAGATTTTAGCAAAATAATTGGGATTAAACGTAGTTTTTTTGAATATAGAGATGATACACACTATTATGATTTGGTGGATGGTAAATATGTTGCTAAAAGAATCATTAATGAACCAATATTAATAAATAGTGAGCCATATTTATTTCAAAAATCTAATTACATTTCTTGTTTAGTGTTATCAAATTCATTAAAAAAGGATTAATTAGCAATAAAATTAATTAAATTAATTTTAAAAAATATTTTTTGTATTACAATATTTTCTGGAGGTAAAAATTATGTATTCAGAAAATGCGTGGGATAAATACACAAAAGAAGAATTAGAAAAAGTTGATGCTCTTGCAACGTCTTATATGGATTTTATTAACAATGGAAAAAATGAAAGATTAGTCGTTAAAGAAAGCATTAAACTTTTACAAGAAAAAGGCTTTAAACATATTAGTGAAGTCAATGAATTAGTACCTGGAACAAAAGTCTATTATGTTAATAGAGGAAAAAATGTTTGTGCTTATGTAATTGGAAAACATAAGCTTGTTGAGGGTATTAGAGTATTAGGAGCTCATATTGATTCTCCTAGACTAGATTTAAAGCAAAACCCTTTATATGAAAAAGATGGTTTTGCTCTTTTAGACACTCACTATTATGGAGGAGTTAAAAAATATCAATGGGTTACAATTCCTCTTGCTCTTGTTGGAGTTGTTGTTAAAAAAGATGGAACTGTTGTTGATATCAATATTGGATTAGATGAAAATGATCCAATTGTTGGTATTTCAGATCTTTTAATTCATTTAAGTGGAGAGCAATTAACAAAACCTGCTGGAAAAGTAATTGAAGGAGAAAATCTTGATGTTACAATTGGAAGCATGTCTTTAAAAGATAAAAATGTTAAAGATATTGTTCTTGAAGCTTTGAAAGAAAAATATGGAATCGAAGAAGAAGATTTCTTAAGTAGTGAAATTGAAGTAGTTCCTGCTTCTAAAGCTAGATTTTATGGAATTGATAAATCTATGATTGCTGGGTATGGACACGATGATAGATGTTGTGCATATACATCTTTAAGAGCAATTTTAGATATAAATGAAGTTCCTTCCTTTACAAGTTGTACGATTCTTGTTGATAAAGAAGAAATTGGAAGTGTTGGAGCAACTGGTGCTCAATCAAGATTTTTCCTTGATACTATAGTTGACCTTTTAGTTAAAAAAGGCGAATATACTCCAACTAGTTTAGCTACATTACTTAGTGCTTCTAAAATGTTAAGTAGTGATGTTAGTGCAGGGTATGATCCATTATTTGCTTCAGTTTATGAACCAAAAAATAGTTGTTATTTAGGAAAAGGTATCGTCTTTAATAAATATACTGGTTCAAGAGGAAAGAGTGGATGTAATGATTGTTCTCCTGAATATTTTGCTTGGATTAGAAATGTGATGGATGAAAATAAAGTTAATTATCAAACTGCTGAACTTGGTAAAGTTGATCAAGGTGGTGGCGGAACCATTGCTTATATTTTAGGTAATGAAAATATGGATGTTGTAGATGCAGGAATTGCTGTATTGAATATGCATGCACCAATGGAAGTTATTTCTAAAGCTGATCTTTATGAAGCATATCTTGCTTATAAAGCATTCTTATTAAAATAAGTAAGTATTCTATATTTAATTTATTCCCTAATCCAAAAACTTAGTTGGATTAGGGAATTTTTTTAAAAAATAGTATTAAAAAGGTATATAATAAACATATGAATGTATTAATGTTTAATTTTAAATATTGGAACTCAATAGGTGCATTATTGGCAGGAATTGTTGTTACTATCGTTTTAGTTGTATTAGGTACTATCTATTTAAAGAATAAAAGTGAAAAAACAAAGCTTTTACCTATTCAAATTTGCTTTTATATTTTAATTATTTTAGAGGTTGCTAAAATATATTATTTAATTTCTAGAGATGGTGGATTTAATGCTAATAGATATCCAATTGTATTTTGTTCTATTGTTATGTTTACCTATCCAATGTTTTGTTTTAAAAAGAATAAATTAAGTGATTTTGCGATGGGAATGAGTGTCCTTCCTTGTTTAGTTTCAATTCTTTTTGTTTTCTTAACTGTTGGGGATGCTGATTTAATGCAAGGTGGAAAATTTAATATTATTCATTTTCATTCAATTATTTACCATCTAATTATGTTTGGAGTTAGTCTTTATTTAATTACTGTTAAATTATATAAATTTGAATTTAAAAAGAGTGTTGGAATTGCTATTGGTCTTAGTGGATATGTATTGATGGCAACTTTATTAACTGTATTTATTCAAGGTGATATTTCTTTCTTTGGATATGGTTTTAATGGATCACCAGTGTTTAACTTTTTATATCAAAAAGTAGGTTATTTCCCTGGTAATTTATGTGTAATGTTATTGATGTGGATTGTTACCTTTTTAGTTTATGGTTTAATTCAAATATGTAGCAATATTAAACATAAAAATAATAATAAAAATAAATGTTTGGAGGAAAATAACAATGATTAATAATATTTTGCTTGTTGTTTTTACACTTTGTATACCAGCTATTTTATTTATTAGCTTATTTTTGTATAAAAAAGACAATTTAGAAAAAGTTAATAAAGTTATCATAATTGTGACATTAGCATTAGAATTACTTAGATTTTTTTATAACGCATCCTTTTATGAAAAAGCAAAAACTCCTAGTGGAGAATTAACGTTTTCTTTCATTACTTTCTTTATAGTTTTTGGACTTTTTGCTTCATTTAATAAAGGAAAGTTAGGAATATTTTTTAAAAGAATAACTTCTTACACTTTCTTAATTCCTATGTTTTTTGCTATATTTGCTCCTCGAGTTTATTTAGCTTTAGCAAAAGATGATGCAGGAAATAGCTTGGATATTTATGCTGTTGAAAATGCTATTTATTTTGTTGAATCAGGATTAGTAGCTTGTTTTGGACTTATTAATCTTTATTTAAATAGAACTAAAAATATAAAATATCATATGTTTTCCTTATTATTTTCTGTAAGTATTTATGTTGCGTATACTCTTATTAGTATTGGTACAAAATATCTATGGGAAATTGAATATGATTATGATTTGAATTTTTATCTTTCTATTTTTGTATCATTAGCAAGTATATTTATTCCTTTTGTTAATTCTATTTGCTTGTTTAAATTTGATAAGAAAAAAGTCGAGTAATTATGACATTTTCTTATGGATTTATTTTTTTTATTTCTAATTTAGTTGGAACTATTGTTGGAGTTCTCTTTTTAGTTTTATCTTTACATTTCTTTAAAAATAAGGATAGTCATAAAAAGTTGATTCCTATAAAATGTGCGTTCTATTTTCTTATTATTCTTGAAATTATTAAAATAATGTATTTAATAAGTGCAACAGGGGAATTCAAACCGAAATCATATCCAATAATTTATTGTTCATGTGCAATGTATTTTTATTTTATTATTGGTTTTATTGATAAGGATTGTACTCTTGTTAGAATTGCTAAAGGAAATATGATTTTTGTATTCTTAGTAATGGGATTTTTATATTATGTCTCTTTCCCTGGATTAGATAGGACAGGTAATTTAGAAGGATTAATTTTAAATACTCATTCACGTTTGTATCATATTTTGTTATTTTATGTTGCTATTTATATGATTGTAACTAAACTATATGATTTTAGATTAAAGGATTGTATTCCTGTTGGGTTGTTTAATGCCTCTTATTTTACTTTTTGTACAATTTTAAGTATCTTTATTGGTGGAGAGATATCTAATTTTGGTCCAGAAAGTGTCGAATTATATTGGTTTTATGATATTTTTGGATATGCTACGGGAAATATCCTTTTAGGAATTATTGCTATTTTCCTATCAATTTTATGTTATTTATTTGTTTTAGGAATTAAGAAGATTAATAAAAAAAGAATTGAACAAAAAAATAATAGGCAAATAGATATACATTGAGACTATTAGGTATTATGATAAAAGTATGGAGGTACTAATATGTCAATTTATGATTTTGAAGTTTTAGATTATAAAGGCAATCCCGTTAAATTAGAAAAATATAGAGGAAAAGTCCTTCTAATTGTAAATACAGCTACGAAATGTGGTTTTACTAAACAATATGATGGACTTGAGAAATTTTACTTAGAGCATAAAGATGAAGGGTTTGAAATTCTAGACTTTCCTTGTGATCAATTTTTACATCAAGCTCCTGGAACAAATGAAGAAATACATGATTTTTGTATTCTTAGATTTGCTATTGCTTTTCCTCAATTTAGTAAAATTAAAGTTAATGGAAAAGAAGAAAACCCACTTTATACTTATTTAAAAAATAATTGTGAAGTTAATAAAGGAAAGAGAATTAAGTGGAATTTCACTAAATTTTTAATTTCAAAAGATGGTACAATTGTATCTCGCTATGAACCTAATCAAACTATTGATGAATTTAAAGACGATATCATTAAATTGTTAATTAGTTAACATTAAAAATATATAAATATATTTTTTCTTTATTTTATTTTTCTTTAAGTTATAATATTAATCGTTAAAGGAATTTTTATTATGAAAAAGTTATTAAAAAATGATTTTGTCATTTCTTTAGTAGTTATGGTGTTAATTGTAGTATCGTTTGCATCTATGTTTGCACCAGTTGCTACAGTTGGAAATGATTACATTTCTTTCTATCAAGCTTTACATTATGAATTAAATGATGCCATTCCAGTTTGTAAAGGCATTGTTAGTTTAATTGTATTTTCTAGTTTGTCGTTACTTGTTGTCATTGCTATTGTTGTCTTTAATAAGTTAAGTGAAGAACAAATAATTAAAGCATTTAAAAAGAAAAATGTATTTTATATTGTAAAATTTATTCTTTTAATTGCGCTTTCAATATTCCTATTCGTTTCAATTTTCCTTGCTTTCTTTGGCTATAGTGAATTTGTTTCAACAATTGGAACAAGTGGGATTATTAAAAATTGGTCAAAGAGAGAGTATGGTTTTGGATGCATTTTAGTTGGCGTTTCTAATGTCTTAGCTTTCTTACTTAGCGCATTTAATGCATATATAGCTAGACCAACTACTGATTTGCTCTATGGGGAATAATCAAGAAGAAAAAATAAAATTAAGAAATAAGATCATGACTGTTATAGGGATTATGTTCTCTATAATATTCATGTCTATTTTTTTATGTTGGGGTGGATTAAACATTGCTAAATTTATTGTTTATAATCAATTTTATAAGTTAAGTAGTGATGTAGCAAGTATTCCTGGAATTAAGGATGGTTTTATTGCAAGTGGAATAACATATCTAAATAATGACTCCTCTTATGCTCTTGTTGGTTCAATGAATAAAAATGATGATAATAAGTTATATCTAGTTAATTCTAAAAATGAAATGGCTCGTTATAAATTATTATCAAATGGTAAAGAATTTAAAACTAATTCTACAATGGATATTGCTTATGTAAATAATTATATTTACTTGGTTAATGAGAAGAGCGATTCTTCTTTAGATGATACATATGGAATTTATCGAATTAATTTAGATTCTCTTAACGAATCAAATGGAACAATTGATATTGGTACAAGAATTTCTACATCTATTAATAAATGCTCATTTCTTTTTGCTGATTCATCTTTTATTTATGTTGGTGAAACAAGTGAAACTAGTGGAAATATTGTAAAATATAGTGTTTTGGATACAACATTTGCTACTCCTTTAGAAATTTATAAGTTAAGTGCTAATGTTAAGGGTGCTTCATTTATTAATGAAGATGAATTAGTTACCATATCGAATATTGATTTTAAAGATTCTTATATTGAGTTTTATAAGCTTAGTGAATGTGTTTTATCTTCTTCTTTAAGTGAAGGTGTAATTACTAAAGTATTGCCTACTCCATATAAAACAATTAAAGGACCTATGTTACTCAATGGTTTGGATTTGAATTCAACAAAAGATAAAGTTTTGATTATATCAACTAGTGGTTCTAGTAAATACATATTTGGCTCAATGTTCTTCTCAAATAAAATTAGGGAATTAACTATAAGTTAATAAGTATTGAAAAAAATCAGTTTTTATAGTATATTTAAGTTTTGTAAGAAAGGATATTTTTATGAAAAAACATTTACCTTTGTATCTTGTAACATTATTATTTATTATCGCTGGAGTTGCTTTCTGTTTTGCTCCTATTGCTGTTAAAACAACTAGTGGAGAAACAATCAGTTTCTTTGAATCTCTTAATTATGGAAACTATGGAAGATTTACTGCTGGTAACATCGTAGCAATTTGCTTTATTGGAAGTGGATTACTTCTTCTTATTGTTTCATTAATTTTAACTCTTATTAAACCTGATTTATTAAGTGGATTAAAAGTTTTCCTTTTAATTACTGGTGCTTTACTTGTTATTACTGGTGGAGTTTTAGTTGGTTGTAGTTATATTTTATTCCATGAACATGGTCCAAAAGGTGTTGGTATTGAAGGAAGTGGAACTGATGGAAACACTCAATGGGGTGCAATTGTAAGTTCAATTATAACTATTCTTGGTGGAATTATGATGCTTCCAGTAGCTATTGTTTCAATTCCTAAAAAAGAAGTAAAACCTTATTAATTTATTTATTAAATTTTAATATCTTGGCTATAGAAATATAGCCTTTTTTATTAATAATAAAAATATTTAATTTTATCTATCTTTAGTTTTTAGTGTTTTGCCTTTATTAATTGCTAGTACTTAAAATTTATAAGAAAAAAATGGAATATTATTCCATTTCTCCATTGACTAAAGCTCTTAATACAGCAGCAAGAACTTCAATTGATTTATTATCATATCCATCATTATTTATTAACATATCAGCATAATAACTTGATGGTTCAATAATTTCTTCATACATTGGTTGAACAGTAGCGAAATATTGATTAATAATTGAATCTACACTACGACCTCTTTCTTTTTGGTCTCTATCCATTCTTCGAAGTAATCTTCTTTCTCTAGAAGCATTAATAAATATTTTTAAATCTCCAATTGATCTAATATCTTTATTAACAAGAGCCATAATTCCTTCAACAATTACAATCTTTTTAGGTTGTAATTCAACTGTTTTCTCGCTCCTATTATGGATGGTAAAATCATATATTGGTTTTAATATAGTTTTATCATTTTTTAAATCTATTAATTGCTTTTTTATTAAAGGCCAATCAAATGCTTTTGGATGATCATAATTAACCTTAATTCTTTCTTCCATTGTAAGGGAAGTTAAATCCTTGTAGTAATCATCAATACTAAGATGTGCTACATTTTCTTCTCCAATGAGTTTTACAACTTCATTAATAACGTATGTTTTACCACTTGCGGTACCACCACCAACTAAAATTATTTTTGCCATGCTTTTATATTAACACATATTAGTAAAGTTTGTGCTTTAATCTCATTAAAATTAAATTAAAAAATATTTTAGCACTCACACTTGCAGAGTGCTAAAATAATGATATAATATATTTACAGAATAGGAGGATTGAATTATGGAAGGTTATGAAGATTATTCTAATGATAAGGATGTCTTATCTAAATTTGGTAGAAATATTACTACAGAGGTTAAAAATAATAAGATCGATCCTGTTATTGGAAGAGATGATGAAATAAGAAAAATTATAACTATTTTAGCTAGAAAAACGAAAAATAACGTTATTTTACTTGGAGAACCAGGTGTTGGTAAAACGGCAATTCTTGAAGGCTTAGCTCAAAGAATTGTTGCAAAAGACGTACCTTCAACTCTTCAAGATAAAGAAATTTTTGAACTTGATATGGGAGCTCTTGTGGCTGGTGCTAAATATCAAGGTGAATTCGAAGATCGTTTAAAAGCCGTTTTAAACAAGATTAAAGAAAGTAATCATAAAATCATATTGTTTATTGATGAAATTCATTTAATTGTTGGAGCGGGGAGAAATAGTGGAGCTCTTGATGCATCTAATATGCTTAAACCAATTTTAGCAAGAGGTGAGATTGATTGTATTGGTGCAACAACTTTAAAAGAATATCAACAATATATTGAAAAAGATAGAGCATTAGAGAGACGTTTTCAACCTGTTATGGTTAATGAACCAACAAAAGAAGATACTTTATCAATTCTTAGAGGATTAAAAGATAGGTTTGAAGCCCATCATGGTGTTCATATTACAGATAATGCTTTAGTTTCTGCAGTTAATTTATCAACTCGTTATATAACTAATAGATTTTTACCTGATAAAGCAATTGACTTAGTTGATGAAGCATGTGCTGAAACTCGTGTTGAAATCGAATCAATGCCTACTGAGCTTGATGAAGTAGAAAGAAAAATAAGACAATTAGAAATTGAAAGAATTTCTTTAAAACAAGAAGTAGATGATCAATCTAAATTAAGATTATCAAAACTTGAAGAAGATTTAGCTTCATTAAATAAAGAAAAAGAAGAATTAACTAATAAATGGAATAAAGAAAAAGAAGATATTAAGGAAGCTAAAAATATTAAAGAGCAAATTGACTCCTTAAGTTTTAAATTAAATAATTATTTTGCTAACGGAAATTATCAAAAAGCTAGTGAAATCCAATATAAAGAGATTCCTGCTTTAAAAGAAAGGTTAGCTAAAATTGAAAGTGATGAAAATAATCATAAATTATTAAGTGATGTTATTACTGAAGATAATATTGCTTCTATTGTTTCTAAAATGACTAATATTCCTGTTAGTAAAATTTCAAAAGGAGATAAGGAAAGAGTATTAAATTTAAAAGAAATACTAAGTAAACGAGTTATTGGACAAGATAATGCAATTACTTTGGTAAGTGATGCAATTTTAAGACAAAGAGCTGGAATTAATGATTCTCATCGTCCAATTGGAAGTTTTCTTTTCCTTGGTCCAACTGGTGTTGGTAAAACTGAAGTTGCAAAAGCTTTAGCCGAAGCTCTATTTGATAGCGAATCTCATATTATTAGAATTGATATGAGTGAATATATGGAAAAATATAGTGTTTCCCGTCTTATTGGAGCAGCTCCAGGCTATATTGGATATGAAGAAGGAGGGCAATTAACTGAACCAGTTAGACATAATCCTTACTCTATTGTTCTATTTGATGAAATTGAAAAAGCAAGTCCAGATGTCTTAAATTTACTTCTTCAAATTATGGATGATGGTAGACTTACTGATGCTCAAGGAAGACTTTGTGATTTTAAAAATACCGTTATTATTATGACTAGTAACATTGGTAGTGAAGAAATATTAAGTGGTAATTCTCAAAATATTGAAAAGATTCTACATCGTTCGTTTAAACCTGAATTTTTAAATAGAATTGATGAAATTGTATATTTTAATTATCTTGATAAAGATGTCCAGTTAAAGATTGTTGATAAGATGTTAAATGATCTTAAAGGTAGACTTGAAAATGAATATTATGTTGTAGATTTTACAGATTCATTAAAAGAATATATTTTAGATCAAGCATATAATAAAGAATTTGGAGCTAGACCAATTAAAAGATACATTCAACATAATGTTGAAACAGTTCTTGCTAGAAAGATAATCGATGGCACTTTAAAACCTAAAAACAAATACACAGTAGACTATATAAATAACGAAATAGTTGTTAAATAATATAGTAATTAACAAAAAAATGAATAGCTAGGCTATTCATTTTTTGTATTTTTAAATGTTAAATATTAAAGTATTGCACTTCCACCAGTTACAATCCAACAAGCAAGGATTGCAATGATAAATGCTCCAACATATACATTGCCAGTTTTTCTATAAAGAATTGTAGCAATTAATGAAAAGATTATAACTTGAGGAACAAAAACTATTAATAATGACATGAATGGTCCGCCAAATGTAGGCGAGAATAAAAGATCAGCACCAGGTCCAAGTTGCATAAAGAATGGAATGTATTCAATTAATGTAATTAAGAGAACACCACCTGCCATTGAAAGAGCTACTCTCCAGAATGTGTTAATAAATCCTTTTGCTCCTTTCATAGAAGTGTATTTTGTTCTATTTCTTGCTAAAATTGCAGAGTTATTTAAAACATAGAATAAAATAAACATTGGGAGATAAATTAAGAATTGTCCAAATCTTTCTAATGAGAATGTTCTAAAGAATGGCCAAATAAATCTAAAGTCAAGATTAAATGCTCTTTCAATAATGGCTAAAATAATATACATTGGTATAATCATTAATAAAGCAAGAAGAGCGCTTTTACCAATTAAAACCCAATCGATTTGACAAACTTTATGTATTTTCTTTTTCTTTTTACTTTCTTTTTTATCTTCTTTAATTTCTACAATTTTTGTTGTAGACATCTCATTAGCTTCTGTTTCTTCATTTAATAAAGTTGAAGTATTTGTAGTAGAACTAATTGATCCATCTGTATTTACTTTTTCTTCAATTCTAGGTGCAAATCTTGATAATCCACTTTGAAGTAAATCGATTTCATATTCTTTATTTTTTCTTCTATTTTTCCAGAATGGAACAAAAATAAATCCTAGCATAAAGATAATAAGAATAAGGTACCAAATGATGAAACCATTTCCAATTGTCATTCTAAAAACTGTTGTATCTGGAAGTGGGAATAATCCGTGTCCAAGTTGTGTGCAGAATGGATAGGTTATTCCTCCAAGTGCAATAGTAATTAAAGCACCTTTCCGCCATTTCCATCCTTTCTTTTCATAATTTGGATTTGGTTCAATTCCTTTGCCTAAATCTTTGAAGAATTTAATTTCTGTAAGGACAAAGCACATAGAAATAACCATACCTAATGCAGCAAATAAGGAAAGTAATGTTAAAACTTCTTTCCACATATAAATAAGGTTAGTATTTGATAATTTAGTTTGAATAACTTTATTATTTGATCCATCTACCATTGAATCAATAAACCAATCCATTGTGACTCCAACTGCATGTGTATCATGTGTTGCAAGTCTATGGTTTGTAACAAGATATTCACATCTTCTTGCTGTTCCATTATTCATATTACCAAATGTTTTATTCCATTCGGCATTTTCAGTGGTAACGCCATTATTATTTGAACCTATTTCGTTGTTTAAAAATTCAACTCTTAATGGCGATTTAATCATGTCTTTAGTAACAGGAGTTTTTTCGTAATCTCTAAAGTAATTAAATTCATCATATTTTGCAGTTAACAATAATACATTGCTAAATGTAATATCGCTATGTTCGCTGTAGGCATCTTTTGTGAATAATTCACCACATTGAAGAACTGTGCATTTAGGTTGAGGTATAGTTCCAACTCCTTCAATAGTTGCTCCACCTGAATAAGCAGCTGCAACACTCCAAGAAGCCCAAGTTCCCATTGAGTGGCCGGTGATTCCCATATAGTTTGCATCAACATATGGAAGACTAGCTAAATATGCATAAGCAGCAACTCCACCCATTGAGGAATCTTTTATATAATTAGCTTCTGAATCAACACCGACATAATTTCCGTTTTCATCAAATACGCCACTTTTTGAATAAATATCATTAAAGAATGAAAGACAAGAGAAGTTCATCAATACTTTATATCTTTCTTGTCCACCAATTTCTAAAACATATTTACCATCTTCATTTTGTGTACCAAATGTAAAGTTGGTTTTATGATTAACATATCCTCTATTAATCATCGAAATTTCTGTAGAACCATGACCATACTCATCAAGAGCTAAACAAACGAATCCCCTACGAGCAAGTTCAATAGCATAAGCAGAACTAGTTTCGTGATCATTTTGGTATCCGTGAAGTAATAAAACTGCAGGAGCTTTATTTGTTTCACTAACAGTTTTTGGCTTATACAGTTTATAAGTTAACGCTTTGTTTGTAGTTGAATCCTCAAAATGGCCCATTGATACATTTACGTTTCCAAAGTCGTTTTGTACAGCATTAGCTATAGGCATTGCGACAAATATTGAAGCAAGAAAACAACCAAGGGCTATAAGAGGTTTGATTATTTTTTTCATATTTTATTAATCTCCTATGTATTAAATTCTATTAAAAAATTTGGTAAAATTAAAGCATGAAAAAGATATTAATTTGTTCGGATTCTTTTAAAGGAACGCTATCTAGCAAGGAAATTTCATTAATTGCTAATTCATTAGTTAATGACAAATATAAAAAACATATTGATTTATCATCTCTTTTAATTGCAGATGGGGGAGAAGGAAGCTTAGAAGCATTTAAGTCAATTGTTAATGGAAAATATGAATTTATTGATACAATTGATGCAGAAAATAATAAAATAATAGCTCCATATTTACTATTTGATAATGATAAAGCTATTATTGAAGTTAGCAAAGTAATTGGTTTACCTTTAATCAAAAATAGTATAGAAAAAACAAAAAGAACTACAAAAGGCTTAGGTATTTTAATTAAGGATGCAATTAAAAAAGGTGCAAAAACAATATACATTTGCTTAGGTGGAAGTTCTACAAATGATTTTGGAATTGGTATGGTTGAAGAACTTGGTTTTAAAGTTAATAATAAAACGAATTTAGTAGCAAATGATTTACAATCGATTAATGATTTTGATGATTCTAAACTAATTGAATTGATTAAAGATGTAAAATTTATTGGACTTAGCGATGTTACAAATCCTTTAATTGGGAAAAATGGTGCAACATATGTTTTTGGGCCTCAAAAAGGTTATAATTTTGAAGAATTATCTCAATTAGAAAATGGAATGTGTCATATAAATTCTCTATTAAAATTAAAAAAACACATTGATTTGTCAACTATTTCAGGAAGTGGAGCTGCCGGAGGAATTGGAGGATGCATTTTTTCTTTATTAAATGGTGAACTTAAAAGTGGAATAGATACTTTGTTGGAACTTGCTAATTTTAATGAAATTATAAAAGATAAAGATTATATAATTACTGGAGAAGGATCATTTGATAACCAATCTTTAAATGGCAAAGTAATTAGTGGAATTTTAAAATATGTTGATAAAAATAAACTTGTTATTATTTGTGGAAAAAGCAAAATAGATGATAAATCATATCGAATTTTAGAAACTTCTAATGGAATCAGTGATTTTAATTATATAAAAGCAAATGCTAAAGAAATGTATAAAAATACTTTAGATGAATTCTTTAAATCAATTATAGAGTAGATAATTACAATTGTTTTTTTAAACACATTTGTATTTTTTTATTTTTATATTTAAAAATAATGCTTTAAATAGTATAATTTTAAATGTTTGAAGGAGAGAATCTTTATGTTCAAAATTGTAAAAAAACAAATTTTCAATCCAACAGAAACTTTAATGGAAATTGAAGCCCCATTTATTGCAAAAAAAGCATTACCTGGCCAATTTATCATTTTAAGAGCAAAGGAAGATAGCGAAAGAATTCCTTTAACTGTTGGTGGTACTGATCCTGAAAAAGGAACTGTTACTATTATTTTCCAAATCGTTGGTGCATCAACTTACAAATTAAATCAACTTGAAGAAGGTGATTATTTACACGACTTCGTTGGTCCATTAGGAAAACCAACTGAAATTACTGGTGAAAATGTTTGTGTTATTGGTGGTGGTCTTGGTGTTGCTATTGCTTACCCAATTGCTAAAGCTTTTCATGATGCTGGTAAGAAAGTTACTTCTATTGCTGGTTTTAGAAACAAAGATTTAGTTATCTTAAGCAAAGAATTTGAAGAAGCAAGTGATAAATTTATTCCATGTTCAGATGATGGCAGTTATGGTACAAAAGGTGTTGTCACTCTTCCACTTGAAGAAATGTTAAAGAGTGGAGTTAAATTTGATAAAGTTATTTCAATTGGTCCTGTTATCATGATGAAATTTGTTACCGCTGTTTGTAAAAAATATGGCGTACCAGAATGTGTATGTTCTATGAATCCAATTATGATCGATGGAACTGGTATGTGTGGATGCTGTAGATTAACAGTTGGTGGAAAAACTATGTTTGCATGTGTTGATGGTCCTGACTTTAATGCTTATGAAGTTGACTTTGAAGAAGCAATGCAAAGAGGAACAATGTATAAAGGCTTTGAAAAGAAAGCTTATGATGAAGCTAAATGTAACCTTTTCAAAAAGGAGGTTAAATAATTATGTATAAAGAATATAAACCAAATATGGCTCCATTTAAAAACCCAATGCCATCTCAAGATCCTAAAGTAAGAGCCCATAATTTTAAAGAAGTTGCTGAAGGATATACAGCAGAAATGGCTATCGATGAAGCCAAAAGATGTTTAGGATGTCCAACAAAACCATGTGTTGCTCATTGTCCTGTTAATATTAATATTCCAGATTTCATTCACGAAGTTGCTTTAGGTAATTTTGAAAAAGCATATGAAATCATTTCTGAATCAAGCAGTTTACCAGCTGTTTGTGGTAGAGTTTGTCCTCAAGAATCACAATGTGAAGGAAAATGTACAAGAGGTATTGGAATTGATCCAGTAACTAAGAAGAAGAAAGAACCAGTTGCTATTGGTAGACTTGAAAGATTTGTTGCTGACTATCATAATGCTCATGCTACAGGTGAAATTGTAAAACCTGCTTCAAATGGTCATAAAGTAGCAGTTATCGGAAGTGGTCCAAGTGGACTTACTTGTGCTGGTGATTTAGCAAAACTTGGTTATGAAGTAACAATTTTTGAAGCTTTACACCTTGCTGGTGGTGTTCTTGTTTATGGAATTCCTGAATTCAGACTTCCAAAATCAATCGTTCAAAAAGAAGTTGATAATTTAAAAGCTTTAGGTGTTAAAATTGAAACAAATATGGTTATCGGAAGAGTTATTTCTATCGATGAACTCCAAAAAGAATATGGATTCGAAGCTATCTTTATCGGTAGTGGTGCTGGACTTCCTCGTTTTATGGGAATTCCTGGTGAAAACCTTAAAGGTGTTTACTCAGCAAACGAATTCTTAACAAGAACTAACTTAATGAAAGCTTATCTTGATGATAGTGAAACTCCAATTCAACATGCTAAAAATGTTGCTGTTGTTGGTGGAGGTAACGTCGCAATGGATGCTGCAAGAAGTGCATTAAGACTTGGTGCCGAACATGTTTACATTGTCTATCGTAGAAGTTTAGAAGAACTTCCAGCAAGAAAAGAAGAAGTTGAACATGCTATGGAAGAAGGCATTGAATTTAAATTATTAAACAATCCTGTCGAAATTATTGGTGACCCAGAAACTCATTTAGTTTCAAAAATGAAAGTTGAAAAGATGGAACTTGGTGAACCAGATGCAGCTGGAAGAAGAAGACCAGTTGGAACAGGAACATTCGAAGAACTTGATGTCGACTGTGTTATTATTTCAATTGGAACAAGTCCAAACCCACTTATTAAACATACAACAGAAGGATTAGAAACTAATGCTCATGGATGTATCGTTACAAAAGATGAAAGTGGATTAACTAGTAGAGTTGGTGTATATGCTGGTGGTGATGCTGTTACAGGTGCTGCTACAGTTATTCTTGCTATGGGAGCTGGAAAGCACGCTGCTAAAGCAATTGATGAATACATCAAAACTAAATAAATAGAAATTTATTAACAAGTAAAGCATGGAATATCCATGCTTTTTTG
>JAEDOI010000046.1 GCA_016302065.1 Bacilli bacterium
TCTCATGATGGATATTATAAAAATTATAAAGAATTGTATGAATATGTTGATGCTTTATTTTTAGGTCATTCACATCGAAAATTAGAAGGAGAATATAATAGAATTCCTTATATTCAAGGTGGAGAAAATGGTAATTATATTTCTAATATCAGTTTAAATTTAAAGTTAGATAAAGATACTAATAGATATAAAGTTGTTAAATCTTCTACTAATAATATTAATACTTTTTCAACTTGTTTAACTTCATCAAGCAAAGTTGATAATGTTTATAATAAGTATAAAGATCAAATAGAATCAAAAAGAGATGAAGTTTTATATAATTTTAAGGCACCTGTTTCTGAAGCAGAATTTGGACTATATATTTCTAAAGCATTGAAAGATTTTGTAAATGAAAATGATAATATATTCAAATATAAAGTTTCTTCAGGAATTATGAATGGTGGAGGCGTGAGAAGTGATATTCCAATTGGAGAATTCACTTATGGTGATTTAATTAAAATTTATCCATTTGAGAATGTAACAACTATTTTAAAAATGGATAAGAGTCAATACGACACATTTACAACATCTAGTGGAATGTATATTGTAAAAGACGATATACCAAGTGCAACTGATGGATATTATTATGTAGTTACAAATGACTATAGTGGCTATAAAGCAAACTACACTTCTTTATTTGCATATGATGATTATTTGATTAGAGATATTGTTAGTTCAAATTTAAAAATAAGGGGTTATTACTAATATATTTTAGAATTAATAATGCAAAATCAAGACAACTAGATTTGTCTTGATTTTAAAGTTGTTTTCTATATAATAAACATATTATGAATGAAAAAAGAAAAACTATTAAATTAATTTTAAGCAATGTGAAAGGATATAAAGCGGAAACAACTTTATCTATTGTTTTTATTGTTTTAGAAGCTGTATGTGAATGTATCATTCCTTTTATTATGTCTAAATTATTAAATGCTCTTTCTAATTATGCATTAAGTGGATTAAATTTTGATTTAATGATAAATGATTTAATATTGTTTGGATGCATTCTTCTAATTTTAGCTATTGCTAGTTTTTGTGGTGGTGTATTCGCTGGAAGATTTTCAGCTAAAGCTGGATGTGGATTTGCTAAAAATTTAAGAGAATCAATATTTATTAAAACCACTAAATTTTCTTTTACAAATATTGATAAATTCTCCAGTTCAAGTTTAATTACAAGACAAACATTTGATGTTTCAAATATTCAACAATCGTTTATAATGTTAACTCGAATTGGTGTTAGATCGCCAATTATTTTTATTTTTTCATTTGTAATGTCAATTATTATTGCTCCTTCTTTTGCTCCAATTATTTTAGCAATTATTATACCTCTAGTTGTAATTCCTGCAGCAATTATTATTAAAATTTGTACTAAAAGGTTTATGGTTTTGTTTGACCTTTACGATGAAATAAATGAAAAAGTTGAAGAAAATGTTAGAGGCATTAGAGTTGTAAAAACTTATGCAAGAGAAGACTATGAAAAAGAAAAATTTGAAAAAGAATCTTTAAAGATGGCTAAAGGTTTTAGAGTAGTTGAACAATTATTAAGTGCAACAAATCCTATTATTCAAACTATTATGTATATTTCGATTTGTATTATTCTTTTTGTCGGAACAACAATTATTATTAATTCAAGTGACTACGATGCAATAAATGATGTCATTACTTTTCATAGTTTAAAAATAGGAGATGTTTCTTCTTTGATTACATATTGTGCACAAGTGTTATCTTCATTAATGATGTTAAGTATGATTCTTTTCTTCCTTATTATGGCTCTTCCTTCAATAAAAAGGGTTGGAGAAGTTTTAATTGAAGAACCTACTATCAAAGTAAATGAAAATGCAATTAAAGATATTAAAAATGGTGATATTGAATTTAAAAATGTTAATTTTAAATATGATTTAAATGCTGATAAATATGCTTTGAAAGATGTTAACTTTAAAATAAATAGTGGGGAAACAATAGGGATAATTGGAGGAACTGGGAGTAGCAAGACTACTTTAGTAAATTTAATTTCAAGATTTTATGATACTACAAGTGGAGAAGTTTTAGTAGGCGATGTCAACGTTAAAGATTATGATTTAGTTGCTTTAAGAGACTCAATTAGCGTTGTTTTACAAAAGAATGTACTATTTAGTGGAACAATTGAAGAAAACTTAAAATGGGGCAATAAAGAAGCAACAATGGAAGAAATTAATCATGTTTGTGATATTGCTCAATGCACTCCTTTTATCAATCAATTTAAAGATGGATTGAATCATAAAATTGATCAAGGTGGAACTAATGTAAGTGGTGGTCAACGTCAAAGACTTTGCATTGCTAGAGCTTTACTTAAGAATCCTAAGGTTTTGATTTTAGATGATTCAACCAGTGCTGTTGATACAAAAACTGATGCTTTTATAAGAAAAGGCTTAAAAGAGTATTTGCCATCTGTTACGAAAATTATTATTGCTCAACGTATAAATTCAGTTTCTGATGCCGATAGAATTATTGTTATGGATAAAGGAATGATAGTAGGAATTGGAACTCACGAAGAATTGCTTAAAACTAATTCGATTTATCAAGAAGTTTATGCAATTCAATCAAAAATTGGAGGTGCTAAGTAATGAAAAATTTATTTAGATTAATTAAAGATTACTTTAAAGCTCATCCAGTTGTTTTAACTATTGTCGTAATTTGTGCATTTTTAAATGCCTTAGCAGCAATTATTGCTCCGATTATGTTACAAAATACAGTTAATTTAATAGAAATTGGTATAAAGGAAGGATTTAAAGCAATTAGTAATGATTTCTTCTTATATTTAACTTTAATGATAACTTTCTATGCTATATCAATTGCAAGTGGATTTACATATTCCCAATTAACTGCTCGTTATGCTCAAATGTATCTTCATGAATTAAGAGTTAGAGTTTTTTCTCACCTTGAAGATCTTCCAATTTCTTATTTTGATAAAAATGAAAAAGGGTCAATTATGTCAACATTTACTAATGATATTGATACAATTAGACAATTATTGAGCCAAACACTTGCTGATTTCCTTATTTGTTTTGTAGCTTTCGTTTCGGTATTTGCAACAATGATTTATTCAAGTATTTATCTTTCTATTGTTGTATTAATTGGGACTGTAGCTATGGTTTTAGTTTCTAAACATGTTGGAAGTAGAAGTGCTAAAGGATTTATGAATACCCAAGTAATTTTAGCTAAAGAAGAAGGTTATGTTGAAGAAATGATGAATGGTTTAAAAGTAGTTAAATCATTTAATCATGAAGATGAAGCTATAATTAAATTTAAAGAAATAAATAACAAATTAGAATATGAAAGTTGTAATGCAAATAAATATTCTAATATTCTTATGCCTATTATGGGGAATATTGGAAACTTATTATATATTGCTGTAATTGTTGTAGGAACTTTATTATTTGTATTTAAGGTAGATAATCTTTCAATTAGAGGCCTCCAACCAATTAATATAGGAATTTTGGTTTCGTTCCTTCCAATGGTAAAGCAATTTACAAATAATGTTGCTCAAGTTTCTAATCAAGTTAATCCTATAGCAATGGCAATAGGAGGAGTTAGCAGAGTTTATAAACTTCTTGATGAACCAGTTGAAGTTGATGAAGGTTATGTTACTTTAATAAGGGCTTATATTGATGAAAATGGCATTATTAAAGAAATTGAAGATAAAAACAAAACCAATTGTTGGGCTTGGAAACATCCTCATAAAGAAAGTGGTGATATAACTTATACTTTACTTAAAGGTGATATTGTTCTTGATGATGTTGATTTTGGTTATAATGACAAGCGCCTTGTTTTACATAATGTTTCAGTTTATGCTAAACCTGGTCAAAAAATTGCTTTTGTTGGAGCAACTGGAGCTGGAAAAACAACAATTACTAACTTAATTAATCGATTTTATGATATTGCCGATGGAAAGATTAGATATGATGGAATTAATATTAATAAGATTAAAAAGAAAGATTTAAGAAGAAGTTTAGGTGTTGTTCTTCAAGATACCAATTTGTTTAGTGGAACTATTATGGATAATATTAGATACGGAAGACTTGATGCAACTGATGAAGAATGCATCAAAGCCGCTAAACTTGCTAATGCTGATAGCTTTATCACTCGTTTACCATCAGGATATAATACATATATTAAGGGGAGTGGTTCTAATTTAAGTCAGGGACAAGCCCAATTATTAAATATTGCTCGTGCTGCAGTTAGTTTATGCCCAACATTAATTCTTGATGAAGCAACATCAAGTATTGATACTAGAACTGAAGCTATTGTCCTTTCTGGAATGGAAAACTTAATGAAAGGAAGAACTGTATTTTTAATTGCTCATAGACTATCAACAATAAAAGATGCTGATGCAATTATGGTTCTTGAAAATGGTAGAATTATCGAAAGAGGAACCCATGAGCAATTAATTTCATTAAAGGGTTATTATTATCAACTATATACTGGTAAATTTGAATTAGAATAATTATTAATTATTGTTTATATTATTATCTATATTATTGTTTTCAATTGATTTATACGAAGAGTCTTTATTCTTTTTCTTTAAGTATACAAGCAAAGGAACAACAAGTATTAAAGCACCAATTATCCAAGCAAATCCATCAGCAAAACTAAGTCCTGCAAAACTAATTTCTGAATATGGATTGCTTGGATTTAATAATGTTGGGAAAAATAATACTGCTAAGATTCTTGCAACTAATTCTCCGACTCCTGCTAAAAATGGAAAGAGTGGTTTTGAGAATCCTTGTAGACAATTACGAGCATAAATAAGGCTAAATAAAACGATTCCTAAAGGTAATGAGACATATAAATATATGGAACCATATTTTATAGTTTCTTTTGTTATGTGATCTACTTTTAAAAATAAGTGGACAAATGCACCATTTATTGTAAAAAGTAAACCACTAATTGTTATAATAGCATATAAAATTAATCCAATTATAAAACCTTGTTTTATACCTTTATTTAATCTCTCTAAGTTTTTAATTCCATCGTTTTGGGCAACGTAAGCAAGAATTGATGAAGCAAGAGCAAAATAAGCTGTATTTAAAAAATTTTGTAATTTACAAGCAGCACCATATCCATCTTGGACATAATGATAAACTGTGTTTCCATCAGTAAAATTATTTACATCAAATTGAACTATACCATTTTGCATTATAACAATTCCAATAGCTAAAATTGAATATTGAAGACCTAATGGAATTGAAATTTTAATATGATATAAGAAGTCTTTTGATGAAAAATGAAAATCTTCTTTAGTTAACCTAATAAATTTATATTTTTTAAAAGTGTAAATAAAACATAGAATAGAGGAAATTATCCAAGAAATTACAGTAGCAAAAGCAACACCAAATACTTTTAAATCAGCACCTTTAAAAGTTAAAGCAAAAATAATATCTAAAACTATATTTAAAATATTACTAATAACTAAAAATATTAAAGGAGTAACGCTATCGCCAATTGAACGACAAATATTAATAATTAAGTTATATGATATACATCCAAATAATCCAGCAATTATTGTGATCATATATATTTTTCCAGCAGTAAACGAAATTGAATCAACATTTTCATTTAAACCAACAGAATTAAGTAAAGGGTTAATAAAAATTAAGCCTAATATAGTAAGTATAATAGTAATTAAAAAACAAATAATTATGCATTGAGCGATACTTTTTCTTAAAGATGCATAATCCTTTTTAGAAAATCTATTTGCAATAGCTACGCTTAAACCAATAGTTGTGCCTCCTGCAAATTGAATTATTAAAAAAGACAAAGGATTAGTATCATTAATTCCAGCAAATTGTTGTGGAATTGTTTGACCAACGACTATTGCATCAGCAAGATGATAAACTTGATTAATTAAATTGGATAATAAAATTGGTAAAGCAAAAAGTATGATAACTTTATAGGGTTTACCTTTGGTTAAATCAATAGGAGCAAATATCTTTTTTATAGTTGAAATAAATTTATTCATTGTATCCAATAATCTCTAATTTTTGAAGATACATAGCTCTAGATGAAGTATTACTTAATGTAAGAGTGGATGCTTCTTCATTTAAGCAATATGTTGCTTTAATTTCACTAATATTATAATCATTAACAGATACTTCTTCGTTCATTGTAGAACTAACGTTTAATTCTAATGTAGCATATAAGGTATCGTAAGAAGTATTTTTTAATGATGTAATAATGATTTTAGTAATTTTTTTAATTGAAGAAGAAATAATAAAATTATCAGTTGTTTCTTTTTTAATTTGAATGCAATTTAAATAATCTTTATTTCCTGTTAAACCAACATTTGTTGAATACTCTAATGTAATATCGTTTACAA
>JAEDOI010000047.1 GCA_016302065.1 Bacilli bacterium
CTTTTGGTATGGAAAATATAAAAGGACAATTCATTTCAAAAAAACTAAAAAAGATTAAGTTTTTGTCCGTACTCCCCTTTTGATCGATTTATACTTTGTTTCAATAGTGCATGACTAGGTGTACATCTTTTAATCTAACAGCAGAAATATCCAAATTATCACTTTTAGTTGCTTTTGAATTCATTGCTTTATAAGCATCGATATATGCTTGTTCATTAGCAGGTGATTTCCTATTTGTCACGATTTTGTTGTTTTGATATTTTTCGTTTATAATTATTCATCCTCTCAAAAAATATTTTTATGTCTATTTATTTTCGTTCATCTTATTTTCAAAAAATGAATGTACAATTTCATAATTATTAATGTCATTAGTTAATTTATTTGCATAAGCAATCGCAACATATAATACAGTAGTAAAATATCTAAAAATAACATATGAATCATCTCTGTTTTCAAAATTTACTCTTTCATTATCTAAATTAATCTTATTTTTAATTAATCTAGGATGTTCCATAATATTATTTTCGTTAAATTCATTTTTATTTTTTTCTAAAAAATGCATCATTATTTCATTAAAATGATTTTTAATATATTTTACTGAATTTTCATTACCATTTAAATTATGATATTCATTTAATAATTTTTTATATTCCTTTAGATGATTAAATTTCAGCTCTTTTTTTTCATCCACATTTGTATCAGCTAAAACTTCTAAACAAGGTGAATTGAGCAATAATAAGCCATCTGATTCATTATTAAATTTATTAAACATAATATCGACATCTTCATTGTCATTATGATCAACATCGTAAATCAAGAATATTCCTGAAAAATGATATGCTGAATAATGAAATAATTTCTCAATTGCTTCGTATTCCGTATCAAATGACATCAAAAAATCATGTATACGATTTCGTGGTCCCTCAATAATTACCACATTATCGTTTTCTGATTTTAATTCATATTTATAAAATTCCCCATAAGATTCAACAGAAATTTTCTCATCGCATTTTATTACATTAAAGCCATAGTTTTCAAAAACACTTTGTAAAACGTTTTTTTCATCTTTAGTTCCTTCAACAACTAGTAAATAATTATTAGGCATTTTTTATACTCTCATCAAACACTGAAGATAAGTACATCTTCTCCATATTATTAATTTCTCTAATGTTTGGATAGATTTTAGATAATCTAGCATATTTTGAAAAGCCATTATGC
Organism: Bacilli bacterium; assembly: GCA_016302065.1. Taxonomy (GTDB): domain Bacteria; phylum Bacillota_I; class Bacilli_A; order RFN20; family CAG-826; genus Onthovivens. The sequence continues at coordinate 1,219 of JAEDOI010000047.1, forward strand.
CATTTAGCAAAATATACTTGATCTGGCCTTAACAACTGAAGAATATAAGTGTTATGAGAAGAAAATACTAATTGAATCTTTTTTTCTTTTATTACTCTTAAAAATGAAGCTATGGCAGATGGATGAAGAGCTTGTTCTAATTCATCTACAAACAAAACACCATTTTTAGGCATAGATAATAAAATTGATAAAAGAACACTTTGGCTTCTCATACCTGCTGAAATCATCTCAAATGGCAACTCACCTTTAAAGTTTTCCCCTTCAATCACTAAAGAGAAACCGGTATTTGGGTTGTTATTACTATTTAATGAATTCTTTTTCTTTATACTATAAATAGGAAATTCATTATAGTTCTTCAAAATCTCTTTAACTTCTTCTGAGTAGTTAACTAATAATTCGTTAATACTCATATTTTTATACATTTTTGATGTGACGAATGCGCCTCTATTTATAAAAGGAAGATTAACAAAAGTAAATGAGCTTATAAATGAGTAACATTTTTGAATTATTTCATCATTAATTTCCGATGATGCTAACTTTCTAATTGCTGGAACCAAAAATGACATATTATCAAAACTAAATGGTTTATTATTATATGAATAACTTTCCCTATCTCTTTCAATAATAATTTCATCATTCTTTTTTAAGAATTCTTTTGATATATAACCAAGTCTTGATGTTTCAATATAATAATCAAAATTTACACCATCTAACATAAATAAAAGTTCAATTGAACCAATTATTTTTGACTCATCTTTAGTCTTTTTATATTCATCAAACAAAAAATTATTAACAACAAATGGAGTTAGAAATTCAACTGGCTCGACCATAAAATTAATTAAGTTAGCAATAGCATTAAATATCGATGTTTTACCACTACCATTATGACCATATAATGCAATAGGATTTGCAATATCGCCAATTGTGTTATCTTCTAGAAATTGATAATTACCTTTTTTAAAGTCTAATTCACATGTATCAATGGAATTAATATTATTAATTATTATTTTCTTTAGCATAGTCTTACCTCCATTGTATATTTTATACACTTTAATTATACAACCGCAATTTCAATTGTCAATTAATACTGTATATTTTATACACTAATTTATTTTGAAACGAGCAAAATATAAATAACCGAATGGGGATGCAAACATTTTTTGGACTATAATCTTTAGTAATTTATTATAAACTGCTGTTTAGATAAATAATTTAACCTCTTTTTAAAACGTTTAATTTTAAACTAAATAAGATATTTATTAAGTTCATAGATTCATTTCATGTTGCATCTTTCCAACTTTTAAAATAGTAGAATTCATTTTTAATTGTCCCAAAGAAACCATCACACATTAAATTATCTGGATAAAAACTTTTTTTAGAAATAGATCTTTTAACATTAATATTTCTTCCTAAGCGAAAATCATGATTCTAGCCTGTAATAAAAACGTCTATTAATATGGTGGTATAGATATTAACGATACCGTTGTTAAAACTAGATTTGATTTGATTAGAAATGAATTAAAGAATTCTGAAGATGGTGATTTTGAAGTTCCGGTGAACTTCTACACTCGTTTGATAATAAGATTCTAGTTAAAGATATATAACATATTAACTATTTGATTCCACAAGATAGAATTTATAGTGATGATGAAATTAGAAAAAACAAAACTAAATATACTAAATACATACCTATCATAGAAGACTCATTGACTCTATCTAGAAGAAACAAGAAATATCCTAATTATTACAAATTTATCCTCATCTAATGTGTTCAATATCAAATCACTAGTATTATCTAATATTGAAAAGAGGAGATTTGTTGTCTCCTCTTAATACATAGAATTAACTTATCTTTGTCCTTAAATCACATGAATTATTTAGGGTCACACTCAATTGAAGAATCTTCATTTTTTATTTCTAAAACTTTTGCCTTAATTTTATTGTATAAATCAACAATTTTTGTTTTTTCTTCTTCTGAGATGTCATCATATTCGAATTCTATGTCGGTGTTTGTTTTATATAAGTAGTCAATCATATCTAAATTTGAAAATTCCAATTCTTTCTCATTATCAATAATTTTTGCTATGATACCATCATCCGTTTTATACATTTTAATTTTCATCTTTTTCTCCTTTATATGATTTCATGTTGTGCTTTTTGAATCTTTTTTTAATTGATTGTTTTCCACCATCAGTTATACTAGCTATTACATCTAGAACAGACGTTTTTTTGTCAAAATAATCTTCCATTTTATATGATTTAATTTTAATCTTGTCATCGTTACTACAGATGATGATGTTTTGCGCATCACCTAGCATTGGAATTGTCGCATTATGAGAAACAATAATAATCTGCCTTTTCTTTTTGCAGTTTTTAATTGACCTTATCAAATCGTGATTTATGTAACTCGTCGCTAAGTTATCTTCTGGTTGATCAATGATTAAAGGAGCGTTGTCATCCTCATATCCAAGTATAATATCTAAAATAACCGACGCCTTTAATCCAGGGCTTAAATCAGAAAAAGGCTTGCCGTTCTTATGTATAATATCATACGAAACATTGTTGCTTGATGAAATTTCGTTATATATTTTATTTGAAAAGTCATCATAATCAATTACATTAGGGCTTCGTTTTGAAAAATGACATCTAAAAAGTTGTTCTGGAACAATAGAATCAAAATTAGATAATTTTTCATTTGTCTTTAAAAATTTGTTAAAAGTATTTAGCAGTAGATCCTTCGAAATATGAAGGCTATTACTTATAAATAATTTGTGGCCAGCAGAACAAATTTCTTTTGTTTTACAAGAATAATTATAGGTTGAAAGAGATCTTAAAGAATTTGTAAATTTTTTACAATTTAATAAATAATTATAAACGGAATCCAATAAGTTGTTCCAATTGTCTAATAATACCTTGTTTTTTGTATCATTTTCACTTATCGATGCATCTTCAAATTTTATTTCATAATCAATTAACTCATTTATTTTTTTAGCAAAATCTATTTCTTTTTCGGCATTTAAAAACTTTCTTTTTATACTTGCAACTTCACTTTCAATTGATTCACAAAAAGCTAGTTTTTTCGAAAAATCAACAATTTTATCCAATGATTCATTATTCAAATCCAAATCACTATCTTTAATATCGATTCTATCTTTTTCACTTTAAGTTAACTTAAAGGGTTTTATTGGATTGCTAACAATTGATCCATTCACAATTAGTCTATAAAAAGATTGTATATTTTTAATCTTGTTTCTCTCTAATTCGATATTTTTCACAGAATCAATTAGAATGTCCAATTCCTGTTTAAATTTACTTAATTTAAGATTGATCTCTCTTTGGAAAGTACTATCAAAAGGAAAAATCTTTTTTAATAGTTCATTGTCGCCTAGACTATTACTTTTTCCATCAATTGTTGGTTTAATAAGTTCAATAATATAGTTTTGTGAAAAATAATGTGGACAAATAGCAGATGGATTGTTTATTTGCATACTATTCAAATTAAAAGAAGAAATATACTTACATTTATCTGGAGTTTTATTAATAATGTTATACATCGAGTCTACCAATAATGTTTTTCCTGTAGAAGAATTTCCAATAATAACATTAAGCCCTGGCTCAAATTTAACATCAATATCAATTTTATCGTTATTTATTTTTGCAGAAATAATCTTTTCCTGCCAATCGTCGACCGGTTCATCAGCATATAATAATCTTGATTTTTCTGATAAGGCAATTCTTAATCCATCAAATGTTGGGCTCGAATACATCCATGTAGGTACAAAATCATCATTTCCGTTTTTATCAGAAGGATATTTTTTTACATCATAGTTATCTGTACATGTCAAAAGATTAACAAATTCATTAATTCCCATTTTTGTGAAATAATCAATTGTCCTTTGCAGCCCTTTATTAGATCGCGAAGTGAATCCATCGAAAAGGTTATAGTATAAGCTTCTTTCTAAAACAGAATCAAATTGAGTATTATTGTTTCTAACTGATTCATCAAAAGTAGAATGTGACTGACCACCGTGTGGTAATATTAGCAAATCATATTTTACAAACTTTGAAATGATATCATGTATTGTAGGTATATTATCAGTATTACAAACCATTTTTTTTGGGTAAAGTTGCAATAACAGACTATTTATTTTATTTAGTTCATCTACCAATTTTGTTTCATCTTTCAAAATATCATCATCAATGTTAAATAAAGCATGACAATGGTACGGTGGACAATCTTCAAAGTTTCTAACATGCAATTCAACACCAACTATAAAATTAATATTTAACTGAGCTAAATTTTTGTATGCATTCACATTAATAACATTGTGGTCTGATAAGCTAATTAAATATGGATATCCTTTAGCGATTTTTTCTACTTTTCTTTTCAATTCAATGACGTCATAAGATTCGTTTAATGAATCAGCGTTTTCACTTGTATGAATATGAATATCAATATAACAACAATTCATTTTAGCCCCCCTTTTTTAAATATGTTCCCACCAGCGCATTAACAATCTTTAAACTATTTTTAACTGTTGCTTTTTAATCAAATCTGTATAAATTCTACAATTTCAATTATTTAAATATATGCGGATATATCATGAACATTACTTTTTAAGTGATAAAGCAACAACACTTTCAATGTGAAATGTTCTAGGAAACATGTCAACAAAATCAATACTATCGATATTAAAATAATTCTTTAATATATTTAAATCTCTTGCTAGAGTAGAAACATCACAAGAAATATATATAATCTTTTTAGGATGAGAATTAATTAAGGCCTTAATTACTTTATTATCTAAACCCTTTCTAGGAGGATCTACAAATACACAATCATAAGACTTCTTAAGTAAAAAATTACTAGCATCATCACAAACAAATTTAGCATTATTTATATTATTTAATTTTGCATTTTCTTTAGCATCAATTATTGCTTCGTTTACCACTTCTACTCCAATTACACTAGTTACATATTTAGAAGCTATTAAACCAATAGTTCCAATTCCACAATATAAATCAACTATTTCATCATCCTTATTTAATTTAGCTTTAGTCAAAGCTAAAGAATATAGTTTTTCACATTGATCATGATTAATTTGATAAAAAGATTTACTACTAATTTTAAAATTAACACCTAAAAGCGAATCAA
>JAEDOI010000015.1 GCA_016302065.1 Bacilli bacterium
AGGAGATATTATGCCAAAAGATGATAGTATATTAGAACCATTACATGATTATAATTCTAAATATAAAGCTTTATTTAGAGAAAATGCTACTAAATTTTTTGATTCTTTGACCAAAGAATCAAAAATAAATGTTGATGAAAATAGAGCAACAGTTAAAAAATATCGTGAAGCATGTTCTAAATTAGAAAATATTAAAAAATTAATAAACAAATATCGTGGATTGAAAGGGTTTTTAATAACTATTACGGTTATATCTTTAGTAATAAGCATTATTTTAATTTATAATGCTATAAATTTATTTGGATTAACTAATATTAGTGAACTTCAACCTTGGATTTATATTATTATTTCCATTGTTTTAATTGCAGGAAGTATAACTTCAATTGTAGTTATTGTTAAGATTATAAATAAAATAATTAAGAATAACGATGCTATTAGAATCAAGATGGAAAAGTTATGTCAAGAATTATTAGATACATGTTATGTTCAAATGGCTCCATTAAATAATTTATTTGATTTTAATATGACCGCTAAGTTAATTACTGAAACTTGCCCATTAATTCAACTTGATCAGTATTTTGATGTTAGAAAATATGATTATATGAATCAAAAATTTGGATTTGAAGAAAATAATGATCCAAATAGTTCAACTTATTATTTATTAAGTGGAAGTATTGTTGGTAATCCATTTATTTTACAAAGAACTTTTAATACATATATGGGTAGTAAAACATATACTGGTAGTTTAACTATTACTTATACTGAATATGATAGTGAAGGTCGTGCTTATACAAGAAGCCAAACTTTAACAGCAAGTGTTGTTAAGCCTTATCCAGAATATTTTTACGATACTAGATTAATATATGGAAATGAAGCTGCACCAAATTTATGTTTTAGTAGAAAACCTAATTCAAGTGTTGCAAGAATGAATGAAAAGCAATTAGAAAAATATATTAAAAAGGGTGATAAAAAGATTAAAAAGATGGAAAGTAAGGCTCTTACTGATGATGATCCTACTACTAATTTCCAATCGATGGGTAATAATAAGTTTGATGTTTTATTTAATGCTCTTGATAGAAATAACGAAGTAGAATTTAGATTATTATTTACTCCTCTTGCTCAGAAAAATATTATTAATTTAATTACAACTGCTCTTCCATATGGTGATGATTTTGAATTCTATAAGAATCACATGATTAATATAATAAGAACAAGCCATGATCAAGGACAAGATTATTATAGTGAACCATCTAATTATATTAATTATGAATATGATAAAAGCAAATCATCATTTATTGAATATAATTGTAAATATTTTGAGAGTTTATATTTTGATTTAGCTCCATTAATTTCAATTCCACTTTATCAACAACATAAACCTCATGAATTTATTTATAAAGAAGTTTATGAGCGTAATTTTACAAATTACGAAACTGAACAATTAGCTAATAGTTTTGCTGTTGATAAGTTTAAACATCCTGACTCAATTACTAACGTTATTTTAAAAACATCATTAATTGAAAAGAATAATAATAGCGATAAAGTTAATGTTAGAGGTTATACTTATACTGGTATTGAAAGAGTTGATTATGTTTCGGTTTATGGAAGAGATGGATATTACCATGATGTTCCGGTATATTGGACTGAATATATTCCTATTTATCAAGATACTGTTATGGAAGTATCGCATCATGAAGAAAGTGGTGTTGTCTTTAAAAATAAGTTAAGAACTAACGAAAGACTTCAAAAATTCTTTGATATTTATAGCACTCAGAATGATATAATATATCAAAGGGGCTTATTAGCCTTTATTCTAAAATATCAATCTTTTGATGGTGATTCTGATACATTATTAGATGATATACTAAAATTATAATTTATTGCTAAGGAGGAATATTATGGCAAATGAATTAGATGAATTAAACGATCCTATCAACGAAGCTGGTAGGGAAGTTAATGTCATTCAAAAACAATTACACGTTAAAGCAAGTAAACAATCTCACATTATTAAAAATGTAATGTGGGCATTTGTTTGGTTCTTTGGAATTTCCTACTTTGTTTACACTAAAAAAGAAAGTAAATGTAAAAAAGAACTTCAACAATTACAACAAAAGTTACAAAGAGATGCTTCTCAAATTGATAACTATATGGAACAAAGAGTTGTTGAACTTAAGAATGCTGCTAAATTATTAGATAAAGCTATTGATCTTGATAAAGATACATTAACAAAAATTGCTATGTATAGAGGTGGAAGCCAACCTTCTAACGATGAAACTAGAAATGAAGTTGCTCAAACTATGGATAATGTTGCAGCTAAAATTAATGTTGCATTAGAAAATTATCCAGATCTTGCTGCTCATCAAGAAATTGCTGATTGTATGCAAAAGAACTCATATTTACAAAGAGAAATTACTGCTGCAAGAGAACAATATAATGACACAGTATTTAGATGGAATGCTTTAATTTATGAGCAACCTTACTATGATATGATTTCTGAAAAAGAAGGTTATACAACAAGAATTCCATTTGCTGCTAGTAAAGAAATTAAAGACGCTAGTAGAGATACATTCTTTTAATTAATTAATATTTAATTTTATTTTTTAATCTAAGTAAAAGACCAAAATTAATGGGCTTTTACTTAGATTTTTTATATTATTTAATGATAAAAATATAATTTTAATGTAAAATATTACGAGGTTTATTTTATGGATAGAATTACTTGGGATGAATATTTTATGTCTATTGCATTATTAAGTGCAAAAAGAAGTGCTGATCCATCAACGCAGGTTGGTGCATGTATTGTTGACTCCAATAATAAGGTTGTTTCAATTGGTTATAATGGAATGCCAAGAGGAATTGATGATTGTAATTTAAGTTGGAATAGAAATGGTACTGATTTAGATAGTAAATATCTTTATGTTTGTCACGCTGAATTCAATGCCATTTTAAATACTCGTGATGGAAGCCAATTGAAGGGTTGTAGAGTCTATGTTACTTTATTTCCTTGCAATGAATGTGCTAAGGCTATTATTCAAACTGGAATTAAAGAAATTGTATATTTAAGCGATAAATATGCTGATAGTATTGAAACAAGAGCTAGTAAAAAGATGTTAACATTAGCTGGAGTTAAATTAGTTCCATATAACGGGAGATTTAAAGAAATAGATTTAAAATAAAATGAAAGAATGTGTTATTGAATTAAAAAATGTTTCTTTTGCTTACGATGAAAATAAAACGATATTAGAAGATATATCATTAAAAATTTATAAAGGTGAATACGTAAGTTTAATTGGCCATAATGGAAGTGGAAAATCTACTTTAGCTAAAATTATGGCTTATTTAAATGAACCTACAAATGGTGAAGTTTATATAAATAACACATTAATTAATGAGAAAAACTGCGATAGTTGTAGAGAAATAATTGGAATTGTATTACAAAATCCTGATAATCAGTTTATTGGTTCAACAGTTGAAGAAGACATAGCATTTGGACTTGAAAATAGAAATGTAGAAACAAAAAAGATGCATGAAATAGTAGATAAATTTGCTTCTCTTGTTGGAATGAAAGAATACTTAAAAAAAGAACCAGGAGAATTAAGTGGAGGGCAAAAACAACGCGTTGCTATTGCTGGAATTTTAGCTTTAGGATTAAAAGTTATTATTCTTGATGAAGCAACAAGTATGTTAGATCCAGAATGTGTTAAAGAAATTAAAGATTTAATTTTTAAAATGAAAGAAAACGATAAGGATTTAACTATAATTTCAATAACTCATGACCTTGAAGAAGCTTATTTAAGTGATAGAGTAATTGTATTAAATGATAAAAAAATATATAAAGATGATGAACCTGATAAAGTCTTTACTTCTTTAAAAGAGATGCAAAGTATTGGTCTTGATTTTCCGTTTATTTTAAAAATTAAAAGTGAGCTTAAAAATAATGGTATTGAAATTCCATCTAATATAAAAAAGATTAAGGATTTAGGGGGTTATTTATGCAAATTGAAATAAATAATGTCTCTTTTTCTTATGGTAAAAATGAAAAATTAGCTTTAGATAATGTTAGTTTTAATGTATCTAAAGGTGATTTTTTATGTATTGTTGGAAAAACTGGAAGTGGAAAATCTACTTTAATTCAAATGTTAAATGGCCTTCTTTTGCCAGATAAAGGATATATAAAAGTTGATGACTACATAATTACTAGCGATAAAAAACTTAAGAAATCATTATTAAAAGATAAAAGTAAGGAAATTAAAAAAATAAATAAAAGAATGGTTGGATTAAAGAAAAAGGTTGGGCTAGTTTTTCAATTTCCAGAATATCAGGTGTTTTCTGAAACAATTTTAAAAGATGTAATGTTTGGACCTATTAATTTTAAGATGAAAAAAGAAGAAGCTATAGCAATTAGTAAGAAAACGTTATCTCTTGTTGGTCTTGATGAATCTTTTTATGATAAATCTCCATTTGAAATTTCAGGAGGAGAAAAAAGAAGAGTTGGAATTGCTGGAATTTTAGCTTCTGATCCAGAAATTTTAGTTCTTGATGAACCAACAGCTGGACTTGATGCTAATGGTAAAAAAGAAATAATGGATATTGTTAAAAAGTTAAATGAAGAGGGAAAAACCATAATTGTTGTAACTCATGATATGGATTTAGTTTTAAATTATGCTTCAAAAGTTATTGTTTTTTCTAATTCGCTACTTGTTGAAGAAACAACGCCATTAGAATTATTTAATAAAAATGATTTAAGTGAATATTCTTTAGAAGTTCCTTCCTTAATTAAGTTAGCTACTTTATTAAAAGAGAAGGGATTTAACATAGAAATCGATAAAAATTTATCAATTTCAAATTTGGCAAAACAAATAAAGGACAATATTTATGACAATAGATAGTTTATTTGGTAAATATAAAAATAAAAATACTTTTGTTCATAAAATGGATGCTAGATTAAAGATTTTTGGTTTAATCTGCTTAATGGTAGCTTGCTTTTTACCATATGGATTAGATCATGATGATGGATATAACTATTTTTGTAATCAATTTTTAATTTTAGGTTTATTGTTTGTTTTAATTGTTATTTTAATGATTTGTTCAAAAGTTAATTTTAAATCGTGGATAAAATCATTAAGTGCTCTTTGGTTTATGGCTATATTTTTATCAATTATTATGGTTTTTATTCCAAATAAGAATTATTTTCATATTCTTTACAGTTTCTCAAATGGTTATACCATATATTATGATGGAATACTTCAATGTGCACAAATTATTTTACGTATCGTATGTATGATTAGTTTAACACTAATTTTAACGTCGACCACTGCGCCAATGGATTTAACTGAGTCTTTTGATTGGTATTTCTCTCCTTTAAAAATATTTCATATTCCAACTCAAATTTTTTCAATGATTTTATCTTTAACTATTAGGATTATTCCTACCATTATGGAAGAATCAAATAGAATTATGAAAGCTCAAAAAAGTAGAGGAGTTGAATTTGATAAAGGATTTTTAGCAAGTAAAATTAGATCAATTACAACTTTAATAGTACCTCTTTTAATATCTTGCTTTTCAAAATCGAATGATATGAGTTTAGCAATGTATGCTAGGGGTTATGATCCTTATAAAAAAAGAAGTAAATATAAAGTTTTAAAATTTCATTTTGTCGATTTAATTTCTATTATTGTTTTATTATTAATATTAGCTTTCTTTATTTTTATATGTGTTTATTCTCAAGCTTTTGATAAGTCTATTATAGAAGTTGTTTTTGGAGTTAGTAATTCATGGTAAATAAATATCGTTATAAAATTGTTTTTTCTTATGATGGATCTTTATTTTTTGGGTATGCTAAACAAATAGATAAAAGAACAATTCAAGGTGAAATAGAAAAAGTTTTATCTACTATTTTTTGCTCTAATATTACAATTTATGCAAGTGGAAGAACTGATAAAGGAGTTCATGCTTATGCTCAAGTTGCTGATTTTGTTTTAGATAAAAAAATAATAAACATAGATAAAACATTATCTTCTATAAATAAATTATTGCCAGGAGACATTTACGTTAAAGAATTAAGAAAAGTAAATAATAATTTTTCATCTAGGTTTAATGCTAAAAGTAAAGAATATGAATATATTATAAATTATAAAAATTATGATCCTTTAAAAAGAAATTATGAATTGTTTGATAATAAAATTATTAATATTGATAATATAAAATCGATGTCTAAATTATTTATTGGTACTCATAATTTTAAAAATTTTACTAGCAAAGAAGAAGATGAATTCAATTTTGTTAGAACAATATTTGATATTAATATTAAAAATTATAAAGATGGCCACTTAAAATTAACTTTTATTGGTGATGGTTTTATGAGATATGAAATAAGAAAAATAGTAGGTACTTTAATTGAGTGTGGCAAAAATAGACTTAGTGAAAATGAAATTTTATATTATTTAAACAATGAAAAAAGAATTATAATAAACTATACAGCTATTCCTAATGGCCTATATTTAAAGAAAGTGAGGTATAAATAAACATGTCTAAATTAAAATTTAATTTATTACTTGTATCTTCATTATTATTTTTATCTAGTTGTAGCAACATAAAAGTTTATGTAAATAATAAGGATTATGCTGATTATGAACAATTTGTTTTACCAACTTTAGAAGATTTTTATACTTTAAATGAAGATAATTATTTTATATATTTATATAGCGATTCATGCTCACATTGTGATGACATTAAAAAAGACATATTTTCATATTTAGAAAAAATGAAAGATCCTTCATTTAATAGTACTGTTCTTTATATTTATAATATGCGTTCGATTAAAACTAATGAAGGTATCGTTAATCGAAATCATTTTAAAAAGTTCGATGAAAGTGAAGGTAAAACTCAAGAACAATTAATTAATGAAATGATTAAAGAAGAACCTTCTAGCTTATCTTCAACTTATTTTTTTGGAACACCTTCTTTATATTTAATAAAGAATAATCATCTTTCTTCATTAAAAATAGGAACAAGTGTAGTTGTTTCTTCATTAAATAGTGAAGTAATAAATTATGATGATATTATTATTTCTACTTCAGTAATTGTTGGATTGACTATTATTTCTTCTTTATTTTTAGGAATTGCTATTAAATATAATAAGAAAAATAATTAACTTATGCGTAAAAATGAAAGAGAAAAATATATCTTTTCTAAAAAGTGTTTATTGATTATTTTATATTTGTTTTACATAAATAATATAAAATATAGCGACATAACTTTTAGATCTTTTGGTTTTTCTTTTGATCCAACATGTAATTTTAAATGCATTATTAAATCAAAGAAAAATAATATTCATAAATATGTCGTTCATATTTATGATTCTTTAAAAAATATTGATTATGAATCAATTGATATGATGGGTAATATTAATATTTTTAAAGTTAAAAATGCTAAAAACAATGATTTTATTAAAGCTAAGAATGGCATCAATATTTATTTTGATGAATCAAGCTTTGTAACTAATGGATATATTGAAGGTAATGAATTTGTTTTCAATCTTTTAATAGATAATAAAGTTATTTTTAAAGACGAGCTTTTATATAATTTAAATAGGGATTCTTTGATTAAAAAATATAATGAATTTCCATTTATTTTATGGATATTAAAGTTTTATCATCATAAAATAAAAACTACTTTAGTTTTTGGAGCAGGGGTTAATATCGATTATGGAGGATATGATTGGAAATCTTTAATTTCTAATTTAAATAATAGATATTATGAAAATAATATTAGTTTAATGAATGAAATTTCGCATTATGTCGGAAATGAATTATTTGTTAAAGGAAAAGTATTGAAAACAAGTGGGTTTGATGTATATAAAGAATTAAATAAAGAGATATATCTTTATAAAGAAATTAGATCATTTGATGATTCTTCATCTACTTTATATGATTGTGTTTCTTTTATTATTAAAAATCCTAATATTGATGTAATTACTTATAATTACGATACAAATTTAGAATATCTATGCAAAAAAAGAGGTGTTAGATACAATACAGTTTATGACGATAATTCTTTTATTAGTAAAGAAGCTATTGTTTCTATTTTCCATGTTCATGGTTTACTTCCTTTTGAGAAATATAACGAATCTAAATTCACAGATTCATTAATTTTTAATGAATCAGAATATTTTTATTTGTATAATAATCCATATTCATGGAATATTAGTAAACAACTTCATGATTTTACATTTAATAACTGCATTTTTATTGGGATATCAATGACTGACCCTAATATGAAAAGGTTATTAGAATTAAGCAGAAATTATCTTAAATTTAATTTTATATTTTTAAAAAGAGAGAAGGGAATGGATAGTAAAACATATCGTGACGTAACAAATTATTTATTTACGTATGATTTAATTACTATTTGGATTGATGATTATAAAGAAATTGGAGCGTACTTAGAAAATGTTTAAGAAATCAATAACTACTTCATGTGTAACTTTAGCATCAGTTTTATTATTTACTTCTTGTGCTAATTCTTCTTTAAAAACACTTAATTTTGATTCTATGATGGATATTGTTTCTTCGTATTCAGAAAAAGAAAAATATTTTTTATCTACAACTACCTTTAAGATGTCTTATACTTTAATCGAAGATAATTCAAAAATTGAAGGAATGTACGAACTTGATTACGATAAAGATTCTTATTATTTATATCATTTAGTAAGAAGTGACGATGGGGTAAAAGAAAGATTAATTTATAAAAATGAAGATAATCAATATGTTGAATATATTCATGGAAAGAATATAACTTCGACTGAAAACTATGTTGAAAGAATGAATGAAGTTAGAAGTGTAATTAAAAAATATGCTTTATATGATATACAAATTGTAAATAGTGAAGGAAATACATATGTTTTTGATACTAAAAAACAAATTTTAGAATTAAGTATTAATGATGATTATTTTAAAATTTTAAATAATGGGTTGATAAGTGAATTAAGTGTAATAAATGAAGAAAATAATTATGTTAATGTCAATATTTCTTATTCATTAAAGTTAAATAGAAGGACATCTTTATAATGGCAAAAGATATTTATATTTATCCTTCTAAAAAATCTAGAAGAGTTTTAATAACAATTTCTGATCTTTTAATTTCATTTATTGTTAGTGTTTTTCTTTATGAAATTGTTATTTTAAGCATTGCTAAACCTATAATTAAATATAATGATATTCAAATGTCAATTTATGATAATGAAGTATCAAGCCGAGATTTATTAATTGATAATAATTTATTAATACAAAGTGAAGAAGAATATAATTTTAGTAAAGATCTAGAAGTTAGTGCTATTTCGTATATTCAATTTTATACTTTTGATGAAGAAAAATATAAAAATAATGACTATTTATACCATTATTTTGTTGAATTAAACGAAAATAGTGTTGATTATTTAAATGATATTTTACTTGAAAAATGTCCAACTTTTTTTGATATAGATAACAAAACAATATTAGGAACATATGCTTTTAAAAGTAGTGTAAAAGAATCTTTTATTCCTTATTTTACGCTTGGTGATGAAATGAGTGAAACCCAACAATCATTATTTAATGAATTTAAAGAAAAAAGATTTCTTTCACTTTATCAAACAATTATTTCTGATTTAAAAACAAATGAAAAAATTAAAAATAAAGAGGGAAATACATATGTATTTTATATGAATAATATAAAAAATGAAGAAGAAAAGATTAAGAAATGCAATATAATTTGTACTTTTATTTCGTTTTTTATTACATCAATTATTCTATATTTTATAATTCCTTTAACTAATGATAAAGGTAGAACTATTTCTGAAATTATATTAAAAGTAGAAAGAATAAATACAAGAAAAATAAGTTATTTAAATAAAAGATATGTTCTTTTAGAAGGATTAATAAATACTTTTGAGTCAATGTCAATTATTATGTTTATTCCTTTTATTGAGCTAGGATTAAGTGGTATTTTTTCTTTTCCAATTCTTTATACAGTTAGCTTAGTTTCTATGGTATTTTTGGTGCTTCAACTTATATTGCTACTTGCTAATAAATATACTAAAACATTAAAAGAATTATCAACCAATAGTATGTGTATTGATACTTCAACTATGGATGATTATTTTAGAGAGACCTCCAATATATGAAAGAAATTGAATATTATAGACCTAAATTTACTAGAAAACTTGCAGCAAGTTTTATGGATGCATTCATTTTTTCTTTGCTTTCTCTTTTATTTGTAGTTATATCTAAGGCTCTAGGCGATGTAACTCCTACTTATAAGCAAAATAGTAGCGAATTAGATACAATTAAACTAGATTCAGGATTATTTTTAGAAGATAATGATGGATTAGTTAGGGATGTTGTAACTATTTATAATTTAGACACTGAAACTAATAGCAGTGTAGTTGAAAAAGAAGTTGTAAACTCAATTAATAATTTTTTTACATATGTTGATAATAATTTAAGCCAAGAATTATATGAATCAATGATAAAAGAATTTGATGAACTTCGTCTTGATCAAAAATTAATTTATTCTTATGAAGGAAATACATATAAATTGTTCATTCAAAAAGATGGAAAAGTAGTAAAGAATAATGAAGTTGTTATTCCTAGCAAAAGCTATATAAGTTTTTATAAAAATTACATAGATAATTACGCATTAGGTTATTTCCATTCTAAAATTGATCGAGTTGTTACTTTAGAAAAATATTTTTCATATGTTATGGCTATTGAAGTAATAGTTGGTGTTTTAGTTGGATCTATTATAAATTACTATGTTTTCCCACTTATTTTTAGAAGAAATAGATATACATTAGGTAGGTTAACTTACAAAATAGGTTTAGTTAATAAAGATGTTTTACATGTAAGTTTTGGCCAATTTACTTTAAGATTTTTAATTATTTTCTTCCTTGAAATTGCCCTTTCTTTTGTAACTTTTGGAATACCTATTATTTTTAGTTTTACTATGAGTTTAGTTACTAAAAAGAAGCAGTATTTTCACGATTATTTGCTTGGAATTGAAGAAGTTGACCTTCAAGATAATCAAGTTTATTACTCTAAAGATGAAGTTAATGCTCCAGTTTCAAAAGATGACATACATAATTTTTCATTAAAATAACATTAATTTTTATTAGTCTTTATTTCTAAAGTTAAAAAAATAATGTGATTTTCGTATTTTTTTTGCTTTGAAACATATTTTACATATTTATTAATTTTTGACTTTTGAGTTAATAATGTATATTATTAATATAGTTTAAAGCGGTTATCATTATAGTTAACGGAGAATTAATTAATTATGAGTAGAAAATGGAATAAAGTTGGATTCGGTCTAAGTATAGTAGGCCTCATTTTTTCAATGTTTTGCTTTTTAGGTGAAACAAAAACATCACTTAATGATTTAAAAGCAAAAAAAGAAGCAGGAATAAGTGAAACAGATTATATTTCTGATCCTGACTTGTTTTTAGAAGGTGAAGAAGCAGATATTGCTTATTATATTCCAACTGTTGCTAAAACTGAAAATTCTACCGCTTTAAAGATTTTTGTTAAACAAAATGATAACTCAAATAATAACTACATGCTTGGATATTATGGAAGCGGAGATAAATATTTTCCTTGCTCAATTCAATGCACATTAAAGAATAAAGAAAATGGAACAACAAGAATTTCAACAACGGAAGTAAATTTTGATTATAGCTTAGTTAAATATGTAGGTTTAGGCGTTAATCTTGGTCCTAAAGAAAAAGAATTAACTTGTGATATTGAACATGGTGTTGATGAAGTTGTTGACTTAGATAAACCAATTTATATTATTAATGTTTTTAAATACGTACCTTCTTCAAATTTAGAAGATGAAAAAAAGCCTAATAATTTTAATGAAAAATTCAAAATGAAAGGTGTTTTTGGTTCTAATGCTGAGAATACTTCTTATAGAGTTTACGATATGGCTGATTATTGTGAATTCAATTATGCTGGTGTTTCAAATTTTAATGGATTTAGTTCATTTAAAGTAAATGTTAATTCAGAAAAGTCAGTTGAATCCTATATTAATGATAAAACATATGGTAAAAGCTATAAAAAATATGAAGAAGATATCGAAGCAGGAACAATGTATGTAAGAACTCGTTTCAGTTTTGGTGGTGATACAAGATATGTTGTTGAATACAAGGATGGTAGGAAAGAACTTGTTCCTGACCTTGCTAATAATATCGAAATTAAAAATAACGAAACTTCATTATATTTTCTTCTTAAAAATGTAAATTACAAAGAAGTTAAGAATTTATCAGTTAAAGGTGGAATTATTTATGTAGGTATTTACAATACAAATACTTATAAAGAAGTTTCTAAGACTGGATTTTCAATTCGTTTTGGTTATATTAATTTTAAGATTGATGATATGTTGAAAGCTAATGGTGCTGTTGGAGTTGAAAAAGATAATGAATTCTATAAATTTAATTGTGATTTATTCATTATTATTTCAATTTGTGTTTTTGCTCTTTGTTATATTGCTACATCTTTAACTATCTATTTCGTATTAAAAAATAAATATAAAGATGATGAATTTAGAAAAATGAATACTAAATTATATTTTAAAAATAATATTCTTGGGCTTCTTTGCATTGGATCTTTAATTTTATTTGTAGAATTCTGCATTACAAGATTTGGATTTTTAAGTAATTCCCTTCCTGTTTATAACCCATCTGATGTTTGGGTAATTATATTTGGTGTTGCTTCATTATTATTGATTGGTTATTTCGTTAGATATTTCTATCTTCTTATTAAGGCTAGAAGAGAAAGAATTAGAAATGAAAAACTCAAGTTAAGATTAGATAAGCAAGATGATGGAACAATTTCAGTAAAATAATTTTTAAGGAGAAATATATGGAAATTAGACTTAAAGGACTCACAAAAATATTCCCTGGTAATCCAAAAAAACACATTAAAGACACAATTGCTGTTAATGATTTAAACATGGTTGTACCTGATGGTAAATTAGTTGGTTTACTTGGACCTAGTGGTTGTGGAAAATCTACAACACTTTATATGGTTAGTGGATTACAAATTCCAACAAGTGGTGAAGTTTGGTTTGGTGATGAAGAAGTTACTAATCTTAGTCCAGAAAAAAGAGGGATTGGATTAGTTTTTCAAAACTATGCTCTTTATCCACATATGACAATTTTTAAAAATGTCGAATTCCCACTTACAAATTTAAAAGTTGAAGTTCCATTAGTTAATTTCTTTAATTATTCATTCGTTTTTACTTATACGATGAAAGAAAATGATAATCTTGAAGGAATTAAATATTCTCTTAATACATTATTATTAAAAATAGGATTATCTAGTTATAATTTTGAAGTCAAAACTATTTTAAATGACAATAATTTAACACTTAATATTAAATTAATTAATGTTT
This sequence comes from Bacilli bacterium, assembly GCA_016302065.1. Lineage (GTDB taxonomy): Bacteria > Bacillota_I > Bacilli_A > RFN20 > CAG-826 > Onthovivens. The sequence continues at coordinate 13,429 of JAEDOI010000015.1, forward strand.
CAGAAAAAGTATACGATTTATTTATTAAGAATTTTGGCCGTATTATAAAATATGAGACTGTTGAAGAAACGAAAGAACAATCCAATGAAGCTTTATATGATTTAGTTTATAAATATACCTTACATATAAATGATGAAAGTTTGTTTGTAAATGCTGAAATTACATTTGGTGTTAAAGGAAATTTTGAAGGTGATGAAGTTAAACAATTAAAAAATAAATTAAATACAGAAACCGGTATTAAATTAAGAAAATTAAGAAGTTCTTCTTTTAATGGACAAGTTTTTGTTACAGCTTGCTATAAACATATTTCTTTGGCAAAGGCTAAAAAAATTAGAGATATTATAAGCGAAAATATATCTGAATTTAGTGTAACTTTAAAGGTTATTAGTTTTGATTGTGCATCGTTAACAAAACTAGCTAGATTAGAATTGAAAGATTATAGTAAAAAATTAGAAGATTTAAAAGTATATAAAGATGGAGACAATATTAAAATTTTCTTTAAATTAAAGAAGATTAAGGAAAGTGAAATTAACGAAGTTCAAAATATTTTACAAAGCGCATTTAGTTTAAGTGATCCAATTATTAATAAACAAGTTGCTATTACATATAGAAAATTAAATAAATTTGAAAGAAGAGATATTGTTTATGAAACAGCTAAACTTGTTCAAATTGAAGACTATTTACAAAGAAAGCCTTCTCAACTTAGTGGTGGTCAACAACAACGTGTTGCCATTGCTCGTGCTTTAGTTAAAAAACCAAAAGTTTTGCTTCTTGATGAACCATTATCAAATCTTGATGCTCGTTTAAGACTTCAAACAAGAGAAGAAATTAGAAGAATTCAACAAAATGTTGGCATTACAACAATCTTTGTTACACACGATCAAGAAGAAGCTATGTCAATAAGCGATCAAATTCTTGTTATGAAAAATGGTGTTGAACAACAAATTGGTGCTCCTCAAGAAGTTTATGATAATCCAAAGAATTTATTTGTTGCTCAATTCTTAGGAACTCCACAAATTAATGTTTTCACTGGTGAAATTAAAAACGAAAAGATTATGATTGGTGACTCTTATATTAATGATGCTAAAGGCATTGAAGATCAACCAGTATTTATCGCAATTAGACCTGAAGGGTTTGCTTTGGAAAGCAAAGATAGCATTAAAGGTTTAAATGCTTCAACTGAAATGGTTCAAACATTAGGTAGAGATATTTCAATTATTGCAAGAAATAGTTATTGTTTAAAAGAGACATTTAAAGTAATTATTTCAAGTGATGAAACAAATATTTCTGGTGATATTAAGTTAAAAGTAAAAACTAATAAGATGTTTGTCTTTAAGAAAGATAGCGAAGAAAGAATTTATATTGATTAATTAGTGGAGGAAATATGACTGCTGAAGAATTACATTTAAAAAATAATTCTTGTTACGTTGATCCTTCATTAGGGAATCTTCATGAAGGATATAACGAAGAACAAGATATATGTGTTAACGTTGTATCTAGAAAAGAACTTAAAAAAGAATATATTGTTGGTGGAGTTTTAGATCAAGAACAAAAAAATAACTGGAGAGCTTGGATTTATCTTGCTCCTGTCCTTATTTTAATGTCTGTTTTCTTAATCTATCCTCTTATCAATACAATATTTATTTCTTTTATGAAGAACTACAATTATGCTTATGGCACATTTGATGGTTTTACATTTGATAATTTCTTAGTAATTCTTGGATTAAAGAATGTTGGCGATGGAGGGACGAGGGAAACTAGACTTATAGAATACGCTATCCCTAATACTTTTATTATAGTTTTTGTAACTGTTCCTCTTTCAATTGTTGTTGCTCTTTTAATTTCAGTTTTACTTAATTCTATTAAATGGTTCCAAAAAGCTTTACAAATAGTTTTTTTCCTTCCTTATGTTACTAATGCTATTGCTGTTGGTATGGTATTTAGTGTTATTTTTGATAAGCAGGGTCTTATAAATTATATATTTGGCATAGATAAAGCTTGGATTTATGGTGCTGATAGATGGACTGCCATGATTCCTCTTTGTATTTATATCGTCTGGAATTCTATTCCATTTAAGATTTTAATTCTTCTTAGTGGTCTTCAAGGTGTTGATAAGCAATATTATCAAGCTGCAAAAATTGACTCTACTCCAAGATGGAAAGTTTTATTTAGAATTACAATTCCTTGCTTAATGCCTCAAATTTTATATTTAATGGTTACTTCATTTATTGGAGCATTCAAAGAATATACATCTATTGTTGGTTTATTTGGTAGTCAAGGAACAACTAATGGTAGTTACAATATGTATACAATTGTTTATTACATTTACGATAACATGAATGGAACTACTACCAGTTATGCAGCTGCTGCAGCTGTCTTCTTATTCGTTATTATTTTACTTTTCACATTCCTTCAACTTGGTCTTTCCAAGAAGAGATATTAAGGAGGAAATATATGAAAATTGCTTTAATATTTATTAGTGTTATTGCTGTTTTAGCTTCAATTTTATGTATCCTTTTTTCTAAATATGGAAAGACTCAAACTGGAAAAGTAGAATGTGAAAATACTTATGTTAATTTTATTAAAGAATCTTTAGGAGAAGAAGTTAAGTTAACAATTAAAGAAGGGAGAAGATCAGTTGCTTCTATTAAAAGAAGAGAACAAATTGGTCACACCCTATTAACAATTGTTGTTTATGTAATATTAATTATTCTTGCTCTTATTATGATACTTCCATTTTATTGGATGATTATTACTTCTTTAAAATCAAATAGTGAAATTATTTCTTCAACACAAACATTCTTTCCACGTATCGTTATGTGGAGTAACTATGTTTATGTTTTCCAAGTTTTTGATTTTACTACATATATGTTAAATACAATTGTTGTTGCTATTTTTTCAACAATTGGAACATTAATTACCACAATATTAGCAGCATTTGCCTTTGCTCGTCTTCAATTTAAAGGGCGTGATACTTTATTTATGGTTTTCTTAATGACAATGATGATTCCAGGTGAAATGATGGTTATTTCAAACTACATTACTGTTGCATCATTTAAATGGGTCGGTTCAGATCAAAATTTATTTACTGCATATTTAGCGATGATTGTTCCATTTTGGGTCAGCGTCTATTATATTTATCTTTTACGTCAAACATTTAAGCAAGTACCAAATGAATTGTATCTTGCTGCAAAAGTTGATGGTAAAAGCGATTGGAGTTTCTTATGGCACGTTATGGTTCCACTTGCAGCTCCAACATTAATTTCAATTACTATTCTTAAGTTTATGGGAACTTGGAACTCATATGTTTGGCCAAACCTCGTTACAAGTAAGGACGAATATAGACTTATTTCTAACGGTTTAAGAAATAGTAGTTTTGTTGATCCAGAATCAGGAAGAACTGAATATGGATATCAAATGGCAGCTACAGTATTAGTTACTGTTCCATTATTCTTATTATTTGTTTTCTTTAGAAAATACATAATGAGAGGAGTTGGAAGAGCTGGTATCAAAGGTTAATATTTCATTAATATATAGGAGGAATAGAATTATTATGAAATTTAAAAAAATTGCCGCAGTTTCGTTATTAGCACTTATGGCAGGAATGAGTTTAGCATCTTGTCAATCAAGCGAAGATATAACATACAATAGTGGTTTTATTAAAGAAAAAACTACTATTGATCTTTGGACAATTGTTGGTGCAAATAACCAAACTCAATTAAATAACTACATTGAAAAATTTAAGAAACTTGAACCAAACGTTAAAATTAATAACGTTAAACAATCAACAAATTATAACGGATTAGCCTCAATGGCTTCTGATGGTTTTGCAACTAATAACTATCCTGATTTAATACAAGCTTATCCAGATGCAGTTAGTGATTTCATGTACTATAAGAAAGTTGTTAAATTAGATTCTTACATGGATAATCATAAAGAATATAGCGGAAAAGAACTTGCTGGTGATTATAAAGATAGTAAATATGAAGATGATAAGACCTACACAATTGGTTGGTCAGAAAAAGAAAAAGCTGATATCGTCAGTGAATATTTAGCAGAAGGACAAAAATATGTTATTGATGGTACATATTCAGTTCCATTCTCAAAATCAACTGAAGCTATGTTCTACAATAGAGATTTACTTGGAAAATCAATTCCTGGAATTAATGGTGGTAATGGTCTTACTGAAGATTATTTCAACAATCTTACATGGGAAGAGTTATTTGATAATTTCTGCCCAAAATTTATCGAATGGAATGATGCTCAACCAGAAGGTGCAAAACTTTTAAAATCCGATCAAGCTTATCATGCAGTATTTGCTTATGATAGCGATGACAACCTTTTCATTACTCTTGGTGAACAATATGGTATTCCATACACTGGTATTGATAAAACAACAGGTAAAGGACAAGCCTTATTTAACAATGCTGAATATAAAGCTTTATTAAAGAAATGGAATGAATATGCTAAAAAAGGTTATATCATTTCAAAAGGAAGTGCTGGAGATAACTATACAAACGAATATTTCACAGCTAGAAACACTCTTTTCTCAGTTGGATCAACTGGTGGTGTTAAATATCAATTCGATGATGAAAACCCAATGGATGTTGGTGTAGCAAGAATTCCTCAACCAGCTGCTGCAGTTAACAAAACTAGTGAAAAAGAAAAATTAGCTATTATTAACCAAGGACCATCACTTTGTGTTCTTGATCATGGCGATGAAAATAGAAAATTAGCAAGTTGGTTATTCTATAAATTTATGACTAACGAGGAAAATGCTCTTGATTGGGCTATTAACTCTGGATATTGTGGAATTAGAACTTCAGTTTTAAATAGTGAAGAATATAAAGATAGTTGTGATGAAAGTCGATTTGAAACAAAGACCCTTGATAAATTAATGGCTAGAAATGGACGTTATATTCCAACAGTTGCTGATATTCTTTATACATCTCCTACCTTTAAAGGTTCATCAGAATGTAGAAATCAAGCTGGTGGTATTATGACTTATGTTTTATCCACAAAGGATATGACTGATGCTGCATTAAATAATAAGTTTGATGAAGCTATCGCAGTTTGTAATCAACAAATTGGTTAATCTAAATCAATTTAATTAAATAAAATTTAGGCTTGTTATCTAGGAGGAACTTAAAATGAAACATAACAAATTAATAATTGCCGGAGTAACTTTATTATCACTTGCTAGTATAGCAAGCCTTTCTTCGTGTAATGATGAAGCAAATAGTCCTTATACAATTGTATTTCAACATACTTTTGGACAAGATGTAAGAAATAGTGTTGAAAGATATTGCAAAAAATTTGTAAAAATTGTTAAGGAACAAGATAATATTGATCTTGATATTAAGTTAGACTACGCAGGTAATTACTCTGATTGTGTTAAAAAGACAACAAACAAAATTTCAACTGGCGACCTTCCAACAATTACAGTTGCCTATCCTGATCATGTCGCAATTTATAAGGCACTTGAGAAAAAGGATAAAAGAATTGTTGTACCGCTTGATAGTTATATCGATGATCCAGTGATTGGACTTACAAAAGAAGCTGCATATAATCCAAATTTAAACGGAGTTGACGATATCGTTGAATCATTCTTAGACGAAGGAAGACAATATACTGAAGAAGGAACATATTCTTTCCCATTCCAAAAATCAACCGAAATTATGCTTTTTGATAAAGCTAGAGTTGAACAAATTTTAATTGACATGGGCAAAGATATTAATACTTCAGTTGAAGATTATTTAAATGGCATAACTTGGAATGAATTTATTGATATTTTAAGATATGAAAAACAAAATATTAGTAAATATTATCCAACAAATTCTGAAAATGTTTATCCATTTGCTTATGATAGTGATGCAAATTTATTTATTTCTCAAAGTTATCAAAGAGATATTCCATTTATTTCAATGGAAAATGGAAAAGGAAAATGTGATTTTAATAATGATCAAGCAAAAGCCATGGTAAACGAATTTAAAAATCTCTATGAAGAAGGTTTACTTTTAACTAAAGGCACAAATAATGGTGATTATACTAGTGATTTATTTAAAGAATTAGGTTGTACATTTGTTGCTTCTTCTACCGGAGGAACTTCATATAATGATGCATCATCCTCTTTAAATGGAGGAATTGGAGTTTGTAAGATTCCTACCTATTCAAAAGAAAGAGAAAAATATGTTTCTCAAGGTGTCACACTTTGTATGTTAAATAATACAAAAATTGGTGAAGAAAATAACAAAACTAGACTTAAATATGCTTGGAGATTAATTAAATATTTAACAAGTACTGAAGTTTGTGCTGATATTTCTCTTGATAGTGCTGGATATATTCCTTGTAGATATTCAAGTTATACTTGTGAAAATTATGCTGATTATTTATCTACTCAAGATACAGACTTTATGCCAAAAGTAGCTAGTAAAGTAATTAATGAAATTAATGGTAATTATTTTAACTATCCTGTATTTAAAGGAACCGAAAAAGTTAGAGAGCAAGTAGGTTGGGTCGTTACTAACGTTTTACTTGGATCTCAAAGTATGAATGAAGCATTTGAAACTGCATACAAAAATTCAGTTAATGATATGCAATAAGGAGAAGTTATGAAAAAGAATATTGTTTTTGCCCTTAGTTTTGTTGCACTAGCAATTTTTAATACTGTAAGTTGTAATAGTGGAAAATTTGTTGATTATACAAAAGAAAGTAATGTTAAATTAACTCTTGATTATAAAGGAAAAGACTTCTATAAAGATTCAATTGAACAAGTTAATGTTGCTTATTATATTGATGGAGATACAACTCATTTTAAGTCAATAAACAATAATACTCCTAATATTAAAATAAGATATTATGGAATTGATACACCTGAATCAACTGGTAAAATTGAAGAATATGGCGAAGAAGCAAAGCAATTTACTAAAGCTAAATTAAAGAATGCAGTTGAAAATGGGACAGTTGTTATTTCTGGTCCTACCATGGAATATGGAGAACCAATTACCGATTCAACAGGAAGCAGATATTTAGGACTTGTTTGGATTAACGAAACTGAAAAGAATGCTAGTTATGATTCATTAATTTGTTTAAATCTTTATATTGTTCAAGAAGGTTTAAGTTATGTTAAATCATTAGATAAAATTCCTGAATATGTTGATACTTTTTTAAAGGCTGAAGAACAAGCTAAGAGATTTAAACTTAATTTACATTCAGGAAAACCTGCTGAATTATTTAATTATGGGGCATATGAAGCAATTTCTTTACTTGAAATTAGAAGAGCGATTGAAGCTGATTTAAAAGAAGGAATTCCAAATCCATATTCTGGAAGAAAAGTTAGGTTAAGAGGAACTGTTACAAGTTATTGTAATAGTATGTTATATATTGCAAGTTATTTTGACGAAGCAACTGGAAGCACAAATCCAAATGGCGAATGGGCTGGAATTAATATTTATACTGGAACTGGTAGTATTCCATCAAAATATACTACAAAAAATACTTATATTGAAGTAGCTGGAACACTTTCTGATAGTGAAGAATTTGGTTTCCAAATGTCAGGTTGTGATTTTACAAGATCTACATTTGATCCTATAGAAGATGCAGATACTAATAAAGCTCAAGTCATTTATAAAGCTGATGAAACTCCAGAAGAGTTTAGAGTTTCTCCATTTGTAATGAGTGCTAGTGAACTTGGTGCTGCAAGCTCCGATAAGTTATTTATGGAAGTAGAAGTTAAAGAAACTTTGACATGTTACGATGCATATAAAAATGATAATAGTGAATTCACGCTCTATTTTGAAGATCAAAATGGTACAAAAACTCCATTTAATATGTTTGTTCCTTCAATTTATTATCCAGATCCAGAAAATCAACCATATTATTCTTATTCGACAGAAGAAGAATTTGAAGGAAAGAAATTTAAAGTTAGAGGATTATATACCTTTAGAAAATATAATGGTAAAGTTTCTTATCAGTTGGTAATGAGACCTCATAAAGAAGGTGAGCCATTAGATTTAACAATTGTTGAATAATTTATATGGGTTTTAAAAAAATATCCACATTTAATGGTATTATTTTAGCATTATTTTCTATTTTTTCTTGTTCAAAAAATAATGATTTTCTAGCATCTAATGATATATTTATTAGCGAATATTTTGTTGGATCTTTCTTTAAAAATTCTGCTATTGAAATAGTTAATAATACTAATAAAGATATTGATTGTAGTAAATATCATTTGGATATTTTTAATATGGATGAATTATCAAAAAATATTGAATTGAATACTGTTTTAAAAGCTAATTCTTCAATTGTTTTATTAAATAAAACCTTTGATTCAACTCTTTTAGTAAATGATAATTTAAATTTAATTTATTTAGACGATGATTATCTTACAGGTGATAGATATATAGAATTACGAAATGATAAAAATAAATTATTAGATTGTATGGGAATAAAAGGATATAACCTTTCTTATGTATCTGCTACATCTTTAATTAAATTAGAAAAGTATTTTAGTGGACATTCTAATTTTTCTAAAACTTATTTTGTTGAGATTAGTAAAGATAATACAAAATATTTAGGAAATACTTTATTTCCTCTAACTTATGAAGAATTAATGTATGGTCCTAGACTATCATCCTCATATTATTCTCCTTCTTTATCAAGAGAAGATGGATCTCCAACTGGAGGATATAGTGAGGTAAATATTATTTCTTTAGGAGATGGAGATACAACTGTATTTTCATTTGATAATGATAAGGATTTACAAAGAGAATCAGTTAGATATTTATTAATTAATACCCCAGAAATTGCTCATTCAAGCAATGAAGAAGATGAATTTATGGGAAGAGAAGCTAAAATTTATAACAATAATATTTTAACTAATGCTAAACATATTTTAGTTCAAACAAATAAAGATTACGCTTTAAGAGAAACATATGGAAGATTATTAGGATATGTTTGGTATACAAATATTGAAAATCCAACGCTTAATGATTATAGAATGTTAAATTATGAATTATTAGTTAATGGATATTGTAGATATGATTCAAGAACTAAATATGAAAATATGTCATATTTAGACATGTACTATACAAATTATTTTGATTATGCATATGAATATGCATCTAATCTAAGGTTAGGAGTTTTTTCTAAATAATATTAAATATTAATTAATTCTTAATATTATTTTAGATATAATAAAAGGGAGGTAAATATGTACTGTTCAAATTGTGGTTACGAATTGACTGTAAAAGAAAGAGAAAAAGCACTCTCAAGTGGTTCACACCAAGGGAAGAGCAATACACAACAAGTTTTTGTTTGTCCTCGTTGTGGAAAGATCATTAAAGAAGGATTAAACGAAGAAGAAATTAAGGGTGTAGCAAGAGCTAGTCACTCTGAAATACATAAAGCCAATAATAAACTAAATACTGCTAAATCATCCCTAGTAATTGGGGCTATTTTGCTTGCAATTGGTTTGTTATTCTTTATTCTTTGTTTTAAACCAAAAAATAACAATAAATTTGAGTTAGGCTGCACTGAATTTTATGTATTTGTTGCCTTAAGTTTATTATCTATAACATTAATTGTTTTAGGAATTGTTTTCTTTGTAAGTGGAACAAAGAAAAAGAAAAAGTATTCTGAGTTGTTAAAAGATATACAGAATGGAGTTTTTAATCAATAGTAATTAATATATTTCGTTGGAAAATATATGATTAATACATTTGACTAATCAGGAGGAAAATTTATGTCAAAAAGAAATCTTAGAGGTGTTTTATTACTTGCCTCTGCATTGAGTTTAGGCGTATTAGGAACAGTAGTGTCATGTAATCAAAAAACTGAAAATCCAGGACCTGTTGAAAATGATCCTTGGAAAGATTTTGTAGTTGATAATACAATTGCAAGTCTCACAATTACAAATAAAGATGCTATAGAAGCTGAATGGTGGGTTGGCGAAGATGACCGTACATTGGAACTCGATCTTGGTAAGGAATATAATCTTGCATCTTTAATTTATGAAAATAAAATTATGGCTGTTTCAAGCAACCCAGATGTTGCTACAGTTA
>JAEDOI010000002.1 GCA_016302065.1 Bacilli bacterium
AATTTATTCTTATTCTTTTATAATTTATTTAATCTATTCAATATTTAATGAATATTCAACATTATTGTTATCTAGATTTAAAAAGATTAAAAAGAAATTTATTTCTTCTATCTTAATATTTATAGTAATGCTTCCATTTACAGTAAACTTTAATAATTCGATTAATATTTTCTCTTTAATCCTTCAATTCTTTCTCATTCCCATTATGAAAATATTATTTATTTTAGGATTAATATCAGTTTATGGCATTCATTTTAGTTTTATTGATTATATATTTAAATATTTTATTATTGGGATAGGATATATATCTTTTGATAAATTATCTCTTTATATTTCTTCTTTTAATCAATACGTTATTGCACTTTATTACATTCTCTTAATAATAATTATCTATTTTTTAGAAGTAAATAATAAGAAAAGAAGCATTAAATATATATTAATGGCTTCAACTTTAATAGTTTCTAATTTAATCCCATTTGAGACGTTTATAAAAGATAGAGTAAGTTTTATTAATGTAGGACAAGGTGATGCTACATTAATAACTTATAAAAATAACAACTTTTTAATTGATACTGGAGGATTAACTTACCAAGACATAGCCAAAAATTGTTTAATTCCTTATTTTAAAAAAAATAATATATATAAAATAGATGCATTATTTATAACTCATAATGATTATGATCATGTTGGAGCTCTTGAATCACTTAAAAGCAATTTTAGAATTGGAAATATATATTCTTATAATGATACTTATCCAATTACAGTTAAAGGTTTAAAAATGGAAAATCTTAACATCTATAAAAATATGTGGAACGATGAAAATTTAAAATCTTGTGTTTTTAAGTTTAAGTTACAAGATAAAACTTTCTTAATAATGGGTGATGCTCCTAAAGAAATTGAAAAAATGATAATTAAAGATAATAAGGAATTAACTGTTGATTATTTAAAAGTTGGACATCATGGATCGAATACCTCAACAGATGAATCATTCATATCTTCAATTAATCCGAAAGTTGCAATAATAAGTTGTGGGTATAAAAATAAATTTAATCATCCTTCTAAAGAAACAATTGACATTCTCTTAAAGTATAAAATATCGATAAAAAGGACTGATATTGATGATACGATAACAATTTTTATATGATTTTTAACTTACAAATTAACTAAAAAATGGTGTATAATAATTACATGAATTCGAGTTATAAAGTTGGCGATAAGATTTTAGTTATTAATATTGGTGTGTGTTTAATTAGCGACATCGAAACTAAAGATTTTGGTAATGGTGAAAAATCATATTATATCCTTCACCCAATTTTTAAAAATTGCAATGATAGAATAATGATTCCGGTCGAGAACACAAAAAATATTAGAGATCTTGTAGATAAAGAAGTAGCATCTAAAGTATATTCAAATTTTGAAATATATGAAAATTATTGGGTTAAAAATCCTCGTGAACGAAAAGAATATTTTCTTAGTTTGTTAAATAGTGGTGATATATTCAAGATTAAAAACCTGTATTTAACACTTCAAAATAAAAAAGCTGAACTTTTAAATAATAAAAAATTATTAAATACAACCGATAAATATGTATTAGATTCAGTAATTAAATCTTTATCTGAAGAAATTAGTGTTGTACTTGAACTTGATTATAACGAAACTTTTGATAAACTATCTAATTTTTATTTAGGATTAATTTAGTATATTATTAGTAATTAATTAGTTGATACTTAAATATTTCTTTTAAAATTTATTATATATAAAACTTTTTAAGTTTTATAACATAATTTTTGATATAATTAAGTATATGGAAATTATATTTAACAACAAAACAAGAAAGGATGTCGATTCTTACAAAAATAAATTCCTTTCATTATTTGATAAAACATTAAAACATTTGAAATTAAAAAATAATTACATCATGTCTGTTACTATTGTTTCAAAAAATAGAATACATGAGCTTAACAATACATTTAGGGGAATCGATAGACCAACAGATGTTATTAGTTTTGCATTTCTTGATGATAAAAATGAAATAATAAATAATAGTAAGATTATTGATTTAGGTGAAATATATATTTGCTACGATATATGTTTAAAAAATGCTAAAAAATACGGAAATAGTTTTGATCGAGAATTTTGTTTTTTATTTATTCATGGTCTTCTTCACCTTTTAGGTTATGATCACCAAACAAAAGAGCAAGAAGAAGTGATGTTTAAATTACAAGATGAAATATTACCACCAAAGGAGAATTAATTATGATTAAAGAAGAATTAGTTGAATATGCAATTAGAGCTAGAGAAAAATCTTATTCACCTTACTCTAATTTTAAAGTTGGCGCAGCTTTACTAACAAGTGATGATAGTGTATTTGAAGGAGCTAATATAGAAAATGCATCTTACCCATTATCAATGTGTGCTGAAAGAGTTGCGATGTTTAATGCTTATATGTCTGGAGTAGAGTACGATGATATTGTAGCTTTAGCAGTTGTAGCTGATACTGATACTCCTGTAGCTCCTTGTGGTGCTTGTAGACAAGTCATGGCTGAACTTTTACCAAGAAACACAATAATTTATTTAGCAAACCTTAAAGGTGAAATAAAAGAATGCAGTATTGATGAACTTTTACCATATTCATTTTCTGGAGATGATTTATGATTAAAAGTGGTTTTGTCACAATTATTGGAAAACCAAATGTAGGTAAATCAACTTTACTTAACAGAATAATTGGTAGCAAAATATCAATTGTTACTCCTAAATGTCAAACAACACGAAACAGTATTCAAGGAATATATAATGATAAAGAATCTCAAATAATATTCATCGATACTCCTGGAATTCATAAACCATTTAATGAACTAGGTGTTGCTTTAGATAAAGTTTCTTATTCTTCAATTAGAGATTCTGATATTAGTTTATTGCTTGTTGATTGTAGTAAAGATTATAACGAAGAAGATTCTTTCTTAACTGATAAAATTAAATTTGATAATAAGTTAATTATTGTCTTTAATAAAATTGACTTAACAAATATTGAATTAATTACAAGAATTAAAAATAAATATAAAGAAATTTATCCTTCTACTGATATGATTGAAATTTGTGCTAAAGATGGTTTCAATATTCCAGATTTAATTACTTTAATAAAAAAATATCTTCCTGAAGGTCCAAGATATTATGATGAAACAATAGTTACGGATAGAGATTTATCTTTTAGAATTCAAGAAATAATAAGAGAAAAGATCCTTTTGCTATTAAAAGAAGAAGTGCCTCATGGAGTATTGGTTTTAGTTGAAGAGATTCATAAAGAAGAAGGAAGGCCTTCAATTTACGCAAAGATTATTGTTGAGAAAGAAAGTCATAAAGGTATCATCTTAGGTAAAAAAGGTTCGATGATTAAAAAGATTGGAACTTATTCTCGTCAAGATATTGAAAAAATGATTGGGCAACATATAAATCTTGAATTAGTTGTAAATGTGGTAGAAAATTGGAGAAATTCTAGTAGATTTTTAGTAAAAGCAGGTTACAAAATTTAATGATTGAAATTGAAGGAATATTAATTAGCTGCAATCAATATAAGGACAATGATGGTATATTAAACGTCTTAACTCCTAATGGTTACGTATCTATATTAGGAAGAGGAATATATAAATATAATAATCTAAATTGTTTTTTTGCAAACTCATTATTAATTGGTAAATTTGAGTGTTATAAAGGAAAAGTTGGAGGATTAAAGCTTAGAACTGTAGATGTCATTAAAAATTTAACTTTAGATTTTTATCAATATAATTCAATAGTTGTACTTGATTCTTTAAAAGAAATTTTATTCAAAATAAAAGAAAATAATGATTATTTATCTTTATATAATGAGTTATATGATTTTTTAACTACTTCAACTGAAGAGACTAGATTTACTGATTTTCTTTATTTTATATATAATTTGACAATTATTTTAGGAATTAAACCATCAATAGAAGAAAGTTTTAATTATTTTGATATTAATAATGGAAAATTCATCTATAAGTGTAATGCCAATGAAGCATATTCTTTAACCAAGAAAGAGATAGAAGCAATAAATTGTTTAGATAATGGACTAACTATTAAATTAAGTAAAGAAGAGTCTAAAAACTTGTTAGTCTTATTTTTAACTTTTATAAGTCAATACTTTGATTTAAATCTTAATTGTATTTGCTATTTTAAAAAATAAATTTTAAATAAACTACACTCATAATAGGTTGACAACTATTATTTAAAACAATAGAATTATAAAGATTTTGGAGGATATTATATATGAATAATGAAAATAAATTTTCTGTTGTTGCAACACATTTACAAACAACTGGATATATATTTCAAGGTTCAGAAATTTATGGTGGATTATCAAATACATGGGATTATGGACCTTTAGGGAGTGAATTAAAAAACAACTTAAAACAATTATGGTGGAAGAAATTTGTACACGAATCACCAACTAATGTTGGAATAGATGCTGCAATTTTAATGAATCCTAAAGTTTGGGAAGCTACAGGACATGTTACTACATTTAATGACCCTTTAATTGATTGCAAATCTTGTAAATCACGTTTTAGAGCTGACAATTTAATTGAAGAACAATTTAAAGATGTTGATGTTAATGGAATGAGTCAAAAAGAAATGAATGACTTTATTAAAGAACACAATGTCATTTGTCCTGTTTGTGGTAAGTCTAATTTTACAGATATTAGACAATTTAATATGATGTTTAAAACTCATATCGGTGTAACAGATGATTCAAAAAGCGAAGTATATTTACGTCCTGAAACTGCTCAAGGTGTTTTCGTAAACTTTAAAAATGTTCAAAGAGCAACAAGAAGAAAACTTCCTCTTGGAATTTGCAATACAGGAAAAGCCTTTAGAAACGAAATTACTCCAGGAAACTTTACATTTAGAATGAGGGAATTTGACCAAATGGAACTTGAATTCTTCTGTAAGCCAGGAACTGATCTAGAATGGTTTAATTATTGGAAGAATTACAGTATTAATTTTGTTAAATTACTTGGTATTAAAGAAGAAAATTTAAGATTTAGAGATCACGAAACGGAAGAATTAGCATTTTATTCTAAAGCAACTACTGATATTGAATATAAATTTAGCTTTGGTTGGGGTGAAATTTGGGGTATTGCTGATAGAACTGATTACGATTTAAAGAGACATCAAGAATACTCAAAAGAAAGTTTAGAATATTTAGATCCAGATACTAATGAAAGATATGTTCCATATTGTATTGAACCATCATTAGGATTAGATAGGTTATTCTTAATGGTTGTTAATGATGCTTATGATGAAGAGACATTAGAAAATGGGGAAGTAAGAAAAGTTATGCACCTTCAACCTTTTATAGCACCATTTAAAGCAAGTATTTTACCTTTAAGTAAACAATTAGCTCCAAAAGCTAAAGAAATTTTTGATTCTTTAATTCCATATATGAATGTTTCATTTGATGTAACTGGAAGCATTGGTAAAAGATATAGAAGAAATGATGAAATTGGAACTCCATATTGTGTAACGATTGATTTTGATACTGAAAATGACAATTCAGTTACCGTTAGAGATAGAGATTCAATGAAACAAGAAAGAATTGAAATTAGTAAATTAAAAGATTATTTAATGGAGAGAACATTCTGTAAATAATGGAAAATAACATCTTACAAATCTCAAAAGAAATATTAAGTCAAATTAATATAGTTGAAATTATTTCACATTATATTCAATTAACAAAGAAGGGTAGAAATTATACCGCACTTTGTCCTTTTCACGATGATAAAAATTTAGGAAACTTCTACGTAAGCGAAGAAAAACAAATTTTTAGATGCTTTTCATGCAAAGCTAGTGGTAATGCTATTAATTTTGTTCAAAAAAAGGAAAATATTTCTTATTATGAAGCGTTACTGAAAGTTTGTGAGATAGCAAATATTCACGATGATAGAATACAAAAAAGAACAAAAACTAATATAGATCCTCTACTTGAAGATGCTTATAAATGTTTAAATTCTGAGGTAGATTTTTATTTCATGAGCCTAACTAAATCAAACGAAGGAAAAAGCGCTTTAGAATATTTAGCAAATAGAGGATTAAACGAAGATGTTATTAAATATTTTAAAATTGGTTATGCTCAAAGCAATGGAACATTATTGATAGATTATTTAAAAAATAAAAATTTTAGTTTAAAAACTATTGTTAACACTGGAATTGCTCGAATTGAAGATAATCCAATTAAAGATATTAATAACGGAAGAATAGTTTTTCCTATATTTAATAAAATTGGACAACCTGTCGGATTTAGTGCTCGTGTATTTAAAAATAAGAGTGATGCAAAATATGTTAATACAAGAGAAACAATAGCTTTTAATAAATCTTCATTACTTTACAATTATCATAACGCTTTACAAGAAGCTAAACGTGTTGGCTATATTTATGTTTTAGAAGGATTTATGGATGTAATTGCTTGTTATCGAGTTGGAATTAAAAGCGCTGTAGCTTTAATGGGAACATCATTAACAAAGCAACATCTTCAATTGCTTAGATATACTGGAGCAGAAATTCGACTTTGTTTAGACTTAGATAATCCTGGCCAAAATGCAATGGCTGAAATTATCCAAGTCTTAGATAATGAAGGCTTGAATTATCGTCTTGTATCTAATCTAACGAGTTATGAAGGCAAAGATTCTGATGAAATATTAAAAAACAATAAAGAAGAAGGGTTAACTGCTTTCCTAAACAACTTAATTAGTAAAGGAGAGTGGCTCATAAATTATTACTCTAAAAATATTAATCTTTCTTCACTTGAAGGAAGAAAAGAGCTTGTTAATAAGATGGTTCCATTTCTTGTAAAAGTAAATGATTCACTAGAATTAGAAGATTATTGTGTTAGAATCTCAAAATTAAGTCAATTTTCTTTAGAAAATATAAAAACTATTATTAGAAAATATAAGGCAAGTAAAGCGGATGATGATAAAAAGACTTACCAAGAACGGTATAGAAAGAATAAGTTTGAAAAAACAACACTAACTAAACTTGAGTTGGCTGAAAAACAATTGATGCAATATATTTTAGAAAATAACGATGCATTAAAAATATATGATAAGAAGCTTGGCTTTATGAGTAATGAAATTTATCGTAATATAGTTAGTTTGATTGAAGACTACATATATGAAAATTCAATTAATAAATATAACGTTAACGATATAATTTCATATTTATCATTAAAAGATGGAGATAATGATAAAAAGCAAATAATAATTGATGAATTAGCTGAATTATCTTTGAATAAGAAATATGTGCTTCCTCCTTATTCAGAAGAGATTATTAATGAATTAATTTCAACAATTAATATTGAAAGAGAAAAAGCGAGAACTGTTCAAGCTTTTAAGGAAGGAAGTAAAGGTAAAAGTCAATCAGAGCAAGCTTTACAAGCACAGAACTATATAAATAAAAAACGTGCTATGATTGAGCATTTAGAAAATAAAAAATAAATTGATACTTATTTTAAGGGTTTAAGTATTAATTTAAATATATTAGTTAGGAGGTATAGGTATGGGAAGAAAACCAAAAAAACAAGAAGTTTTAGATGAAGAAGTCGAAGAATTAGAAGATGAGGACTTTGAAATCGATGATGATGAAGATGAAGAAACAAAAGTTCAAAAAAGCATCGAGAAAATTATTAAACAATACGAGAAAAAATGTAAAAATAAGAAAATTGATGTCGATGATTTCTTCGAAAATTATAAGTATGTCAATTTTTCAGATGATCAATACAATGAAATACTTGAAAAATTCAAAAGCGATGGATATGAAATTATTGGTCTTGATGAAGAAAAAGAACTAGATGATACAGATTTTAATCCTAATGATGCTACTTTAGAAGAAGATGATGATTATGAACCAGATGATTTTGATGAATCTGAAGATGAAAATGATGAATTAAAATCAATTGATCTTGATAATATTGATAGTATTGATAGTAGTGAAATTAAAGTTCAAGACGGTGTTAAACAATATTTAAAAGAAATTGGTAAATACCCTTTATTAAAACCAAATGAAGAAAAAGAACTCGCTCAACGTATTGCAAAAGGTGATAAAAGAGCAAGAGACCAATTAATTTGCTCTAATCTTAGACTTGTAGTTAGTATTGCTAAACATTACATGGGTAGAGGCCTTCAATTCCAAGACTTAATTCAAGAAGGTGACCTAGGATTAATGAAAGCAGTTGAAAAATTTGATTATACCAAAGGTTTTAAATTCTCAACTTATGCAACATGGTGGATTAAGCAAGCTGTTCAACGTGCTATTCAAGATAAAGCAAGAATTGTTAGAATTCCTGTTCATATGGTTGAAACTATTAATAAAATTAATAAAACTACTAGACAACTTACTGTTGAACTTGCAAGAAACCCAACTCCTGAAGAAATTTCAAAGGAACTTGGTGGACAATTCTCTCCTAAAAAGATTATGGAAATCCAAAAAATGGCCCAAGAACCATATTCTCTTGACCAACCAATTGGAGAAGAAGATGAGACTAAATTAGGAGATTTTATTGAAGATAAAGAAACTTTATCGCCTGCTGAATACACTTATAAGCAAATGAATAAAGAAGCTTTATATAAAATCATGGAAGATCTTACTGATAAAGAAAGAACAATCATTATTCTTCGTCATGGACTTGAAGATAATAGACCACGTACTTTAGAAGAAGTTGGTAATATCTTTAATGTTACTAGAGAAAGAATTAGACAAATCGAAGCAAAAGCTATTAAAAAATTGCGTCACCAAAATAGAACTAAATATTTAGATAAGAATTATAAAGACTATTAATAAATTTGCTTAAAGTTTAACTATTTTATTCATAATATGTATAAATAGTGGATAAATGGTAAATTTAGTTAATTATTAGTAAATATTTAGTATATATTCAGTTAATAATATAAATCTTATTCATTATGTTATCAAAAAGACTATCAATAATTTATTCATTTATTGATGAAGGATCAAGTGTTGTTGATGTTGGCTGTGATCATGGCTACCTTCTTATTGAACTAGCAAAAAATAATAAATCAACTAATCTTTTAGGAGTGGAAAACAAACTTGGTCCTTTTTCAACATTAAAGAAAAATATCAAATTAAACAAACTAGATGGCAAAATTAATACTAGTTTAAGTGATGGAATTTCAAATGTTGATTCTTCTTTTGATACTTTAGTAATTGCTGGGATGGGAAGCGACAATATAGTGGGAATTATTGAAAGAAATAAAGATAAACTTTCATTATTTAATACAATAATTATTGATTCTCATACTGAAACTGAAAAAATTAGAAGATACTTTGTTAAAAAATATTATAAAATAAGCAATGAAAAAATTATTAAGGATAACAAAATTGTTTATGAAATTATAAAATTTGTTAAGGGGAAAGCTAATTATAGTGATTTAGAATTTAAATATGGACCAATAATTCTAAATAATAAAAATGATGAAGAATTTAAAGAAATATATAATGAAAAAGTTCAATATTTAACTAAAAAACTAGAAAATGCTACAAATGAAAAATTTAAAAATAATTTAAGTAGTGAAATAAAAGAAATTTGCTCAATATTAAGGTAAAAATTTATGAAATCTAAAAGTTTATTTATTAAATTAGGTAAAAAATATCCTGCTAGTCTTCAAGAACCATGGGATCATTGCCTTTATCAAATGGGAAAATCTAAAGAAAACATTAATACAATTCTTCTTTGCTTGGACTTTGATGAAATGGTTTATGATTTTATGGAAAATAATGATTTATTTTCAAAAATTGATTTAATTATAACTCATCATCCATTCTTATTTGGTACTCCTCATCAAGTTTTATCAAAAGATGAAAAGAAAAGAGCTTTATACAACAAACTTATTGAAAAAAATGCCTTAATTTATTCGTATCATACTAATTTTGATACTGCAAAAGATGGTATGAATGATGCTTTAGCTGAAAGACTTGAATTAACTAATGTTAGAGAAGTAACTTCATGCCCAATGGCTCGAATTGGAAACTTAAAAAAAGAAATGGAAGTTAAGGAGTTTTCAGTTTTTGCAAAAAATAAACTTAATATTAATTATGGACTTTTATTAAATTATGGAAAGAAGATGATTAAAACTGTTGCTATAATTGGTGGAGGCGGTAGTAAATATTATAAGGATGCTATGCTTGATGGAGCTGATATTTATATTAGTGGAGACTGTCCACATCATGTTAGACGAGATATAATTACTTCTAATTTTAATTATTTAGATTTGCCACATGAAATTGAAAAAATATTCATTGATAAAATGGAATCTGTATTACTTTCATTTGATAAAACTTTAAAAATCATTAAAGTAGATCATGAAAAAGAACCAGAAGTTATTTAGTTTTTAGATAATTATATATAGATAAAACAACATTGTCATCGGAACTAGTCCCTGATAAAACGAGAACTTTTCCTACATTATTAAAATTAATTTTTTTAACCTCATTAAGAGTTGTAACAATACTAATATTATTGTTTTTAGTAGTTTTATAGTATATTTCTAGTAAATTATTTGTATTAGCACTAGTTTTATCACCAACTAAAAATACATAATCATAAGTATTATTTAATAAATGTTCTTTAAAAATTTCATATCTTTTAGCTGGTTCAACACAAATATTTCTTTCTTTATTTTTGATAAAATTATTTAATTTATCTAAACAAGAATCATAAGTATCTATGCTCATGGTTGTTTGATTTAATAATACATAATTTTTATTTTTATCTAATTTTTCATAATTATTAACTAAATAATTGTTATCTAAAAAAGAAAGAAGATATTTAATTTCCATGTGATTTTCATTTCCAATAATAAAATAATTAGTATTGTTCTTATTTTTAACAATATCTAAATTATGCCTAACAAATTTACAACAAATATCAAAATATATAAATTTTCTTTCAATAAGAAGATCTAAAACTTGTTTATAGTACCCGTGAAGTCCAAAAATAATAATATCTTTATCATTATCTAATTTATTAATGTATTCTAGTTGATCACATTTTTCAGTAGATTCAAAAATAATGAATCCATCTTTTAATAGTGATGTGTTGGTAAAATTATTATGAACAAATGGTCCTAAAATATGTATTTTATAATTATGATAATCTCTTTTAATTCTATAAAGTTGACTTAGTCCGTTTTTTACTCCAAAACAATATCCGTAAGGCTCTAATAATTTTACTTTCATATAAAAATTATATCAAAAGGAATGAAAATATTACATTTTTAATGTAAAATAATGTCTATGAAATTTAGTGCATTTAATTTAAAAGAAGAACTTGTAAACAATTTAACAAAACTAGGATATAACGAACCTACAAAAGTACAAGAAGTAGTTATCCCTAAAGCTTTAAAAGGAGAAAATATCATCGTTTCTAGTGCAACTGGAAGTGGTAAAACTCATTCTTTTTTAGTCCCAATTATTAATAATTTAGATTTTAATGAAAAATTAGAAGCAATTATAATTGCTCCAACTAGAGAATTAGCTCGTCAAATCTATAATTTTGCCAATGAATTTAAACAATTTTATCCTTCATTAATTGTAAAAAACTTTATAAGTGGTGTAGATTATTCGCGCGATTTAAAATCAATGAATAATGGAGCAAATATTATTATTGCAACACCTGGGAAACTTAATAGTTTATTAAAAGATTCATCTATTAATTTATCTACTATAAAAACTTTAGTTCTTGATGAAGCTGATATGTTAATGGAACAAGGATTTATTGAAGATATTGAATCAATCATTAATAAATGTAGTGTAAAACCTCAAATCGAGGTATTTAGTGCTACAATTTCAAAAAGAGTAGAATCATTCTTAAAAAAATTTATTGACGCAGATTACACTTTGACTTTAAAGGATGAAACTCCAACTAGTTCAACTGTAAATCATTATTTAATTAATACAAAACATAAAAATATAAATGATTTAGTATTAAAGTTCTTAAAGATAAAAAATCCATATTTATTATTAATTTTTGCTTCATTGAAAGAAGATGTTAAAAAAATGTATGAGTTTTTATCAATGAATGGATATAAAGTTGGTATTTTAAGTGGAGATCTTGAATCTAGAGAAAGAAAAACGATGTTAAGAAGAATAAATAACGATGAATTTAGAATTGTTGTTTGTAGTGATATTGCTAGTAGAGGTTTAGATATTTTAGATGTTAGTGATGTTTTAAGCTTAAATTTACCTTCTAATCTTGAATATTATTATCATCGAGCTGGAAGAACTGGAAGAAATTTTAAGAGCGGAAATTCTTATATTTTTTATGATTCAGATCATACTAAAGAAGTATTTAAATTAATTGATAGTGGTTTAAAACTTCAATATTTAAAATTTAGTGATGATTCTTTAGTTGAAGATTTACCATTAATTAAACAAGTTAAGAAGAACAAAAAAATCGATACAGAACTCAAAAAAGATATCGAAAAAGCTAAATATGAAGCAAAAAGTGATAAAGTAAAACCAAATTACAAGAAAAAAGTAAAATTAGCAGTAGATAAAGTTAAAAGAAAACATAGAAGAGAAATAATTAAAAAAGATATTAGACGTCAAAGAGAGGAAAGATATAAACAAAATGGAAATAAATAAAATTTTAATTGGTTCCCATGTTGGGATGAATGGACCATCTTATTTTGTTGGTAGCGTTAAAGATGCTTTAAAATGTAATGAAACTTGTTTTATGTTTTATACCGGAGCTCCTCAAAACAGTATTAGAACTCCTATTGAAAAATGTAAGATTGAAGAAGGTTTAAAATTAATGGAAGAAAACAATATAGATATTAAAAATTGTATTGTCCATGCTCCATATTTAATTAATTTAGGCAATATTGATGAATATAAAAACCAATTAGGTCGTGATTTATTAATTAGTGAATTAAGAAGAACAAGTGCTTTCCATGTTGATAAAATTGTTCTCCATCCTGGACTTCATGTTCATAATGGAGAAGAAGTGGCCTTAAAAAAGATTGTTGAATCTCTAGACTATGTTTTTTCTGTTGATAATACAAATGTTATGATTTTAATTGAAACAATGGCTGGTAAAGGAACAGAAGTTGGTAAAACTTTTGAAGAAGTTGCTTATATTCTTAATAATTCAAAATATCCATCTCGTTTAGGAGTATGTTTAGATACTTGCCATATTAATGATGCTGGATATGATGTTAGTAATGTTGACAAAGTTTTAGATGAATTTGATAAAGTTATTGGATTAAATAAGTTAAAAGCAATACATCTTAATGATAGTAAAAATGCTAGAGGAAGTCATAAAGATAGACATGAAAATATTGGATTTGGAACAATTGGATTTGACACTTTAAATGCATGGGTAAAGCATGAAGCATTAAGAAATGTTCCAAAAATTTTAGAAACACCTTATATTAACGATAAGATGCCTTACAAAGAAGAAATTGAAATGCTAAAAGAAGGAAAATTTAATCCATCTTTAAAAGATTTATTCTAATAAAATGAAAACAATCATCACAAATATGTGTTTAATAAAAAATAGTGAAGGTAAATTACTATTTTTGAATAGGAAAAAATCTACATGGCCTGGAATAACCTTTCCAGGAGGTCATGTCGAAAATAATGAAACTTATTTAGAAAGTGTAGTTAGAGAAATAAAAGAAGAAACAAATTTAGATATTTATGATGTTAAATATGTTGGTAAATATGAATGGAACTCAAATTTTCCTCAAACAAAAGAAATAGGCTTATTTTATTTTACATCTTCTTTTAAAGGAGAATTGAAATCTTCTATAGAAGGAGAATGTTTCTTTGCGTATTTAAAAGATATAAATAAAGATAACTATAGTTTAGATTTTGATATAATTTTAAATTTATATAAAGATTATCTTTAATTTTTGTATAAATCTAATTCTTTTTTAAATTCATTAAAGACATCTTTTTCTTTAATTTCTCTTATTTTTTGACCATTTTTAAATAAAATATAGCTATTTTTTGTTCCTGCTAAGCCAATTGTAGCATTCTTTCCTTCATTTATTCCGTTAACTACACAGCCCATAATAGCTACTTTTATATTAATATTATTATCTTCAAGGTATTTTAAAACTTTCGTTGCTAACTCTTTATTTGACTTAACCATACTTCTTCCACAAAGCGGACAAGAAATTAATGTAGGATAATTAGGATATAAATTTAAATCATGAAGTAATCTTTTACAAGCTTTTATTTCATTAATTCTTGGTGAAGTTAAACTAATTCTAATAGTAGAGCCTATCCCTTTAAGTAAAAGTGGAGCTAAAATTGCACTTGATCTAATAGTACCAATTTCATTAATACCAGATTCAGTGACACCAATATGAAGAGGATAAGAGAAAGTTTCGCTTAATAATTCATAAGTTTTTAATGTAATTAGTGGATCGCTATCTTTAATACTTAAAACAGTGTTATAAAATCCATTTTGTTCAAAAAACGATACATATTCGCTCATTTTTTCAATTAATTGAAGAGGAATATCCTTATTTTCATCAATTTTTATACTTCCTCTATTAATTCCGATTCTAATTGCAACATTATTATTTTTAGCTAAATTAAGTAATTCTTTGAGTTTTAATGGATTAGTGTTTCCTGGATTAATTCTAATAGCATCAACTCCTTCTTTTATTGCTTTAAAAGCATAATCTAATGAGTAGTGAATATCTGCAACAAGAGGAATATTTATTTGGCTTTTAATTTTTTTAATAGCTTTTATATCATTGTTATCAATAATTGAAATTCTCATTAACTGAAGTCCAAGTGGAGTTAGTTCGTTAATTTCTTTAACAACTTTCTTAACTTTACTAGTTTTAAAAGAAGACATAGATTGAATAACGACTTCATTACTATGTCCAATTGTTAAATTGCCAACTTTTACTAATCTAGTTTCTTCTCTTTTCATATTAATAATTAGTTTTATTTATAATTTTATTATATTCATTATATAACTTTAAGCATTCTTCTCTATCAAGTTCTTTTAATAAATTTTCACGATTATTGAAGTTATTATAAAATTTATTGTCTCTAAACCCAATAATTTCAGTATCGATTACATTACAGCCATAATATACTTTTGAAATATTAGCCCATAAAATTGCTCCCATACACATTGGACATGGTTCGCCAGTAGTGTAAAGAATTGCATTGCTTAAATCGAAACTATTAATATTTTTGCAAGCATCATGAATTGCCATAATTTCACCATGGCATGTTGGATCGTTATTTTTTACCACTTCATTATGGCCCCTCCCAATAACTTTATCATTTAATACAATTACACATCCAAAAGGACCTCCATGATTAGAATATATTCCTTTTTTAGCTTCTTCAATAGCCATTTGCATGTATTTATCCATATTTGTCTCCTAAAGTTATAAATTGCTAATAAAATGTAATTTTAGTAGTTAATTAGTATTTAATTAGCATTAAAATAGTTATTTAAACATTTAACATTTTTAAAAATAATTGTTATTTTCAGCCTATTTATTAGTATAACAAATTTTTAAAATTGAATGAATAATTAAAATTGTAGATTTATTATTTTTTTCTAAAAATAAAAATATTTATTTTTATATGCATTTATGGTAATATTTATAAGCATTTTAATGAAAGGAATTTAGTATATGGCAAAAAAAGGAAATAGAAACTCACTTATTCTTAAATGTACTGTCTGTGGTGAAGAAGCTTACATTACAAGCAAAAACAAGAAAAATACTCCTGACAAATTAGTAAAGGAAAAATTTTGCCCACACTGCAGAAAGAAAACAACATTTAAAGAGAAGAAATAATGTTAAAATCATTTCATTTCAATTCACCTGATGAACTTATTTCCAATACTTATGTATTTGGAAATGAGGGAAGGGGATGTTATATCATCGATTTAGGTAAATTTGATTCACGAATCGAAAAATATATTAATGAACATCATAACGGAATTATCTATGCAATTATATTGACTCATGGACATTTCGATCATATTAGTGGAATTAAAACAGTTTTAGATAAAGGATATAATCCTGTTTTATTTATTAGTAGTGAAGAAGAGGAATTTCTTGAAAATACAAGATTAAATTGTTCATCAATGTATAAAGAAGAAATAACATTGAATTACGGAAATAAAATTTTAGTCGATGATGAAGATGAAATAGATTTTAAAGATGGCTATGTTCTTAAAGTAATACAAACAAGTGGCCACACAAGGGGTAGCGTTTGTTATCTCGTCAACAAAGAAAATGCTTTATTTAGTGGTGATACATTATTTAAAGATGGTATTGGAAGAACAGATCTACCAACTGGTTCAATTAAAGAAATGAGAAAAAGTTTAGAGAAACTATCAAAACTTGATCCAAATTTAGTTGTTTATCCAGGTCATGGGGATCCAACAACAATTAAAAGTGAATTTAAAAATATAGGAGGAAATTTATGAACGTTACAGAATTAAGACCTGGAAATTACTTCATGGATGGCGGAAATATTTACGCTGTTGTCGATATTTTATTAAATAAGACTGCCATGAGAAAAATGGTTGCTAAATTAAAAGTTAAAAATTTAAGAACTGGTGCTATCACTGATATGAGCGCTAATAGCGGATATCAAGTTGAAACCATTAGATTAGATAAGAAAAAGATGAATTATCTTTATGATGGTGGAGAAACATATGTCTTTATGGATCAAGAAACATATGAACAAATTGAACTTCCAAAAGACAGATTAAAATGGGAATCACAATTCTTAAAAGAAAATCTTGAAGTTGAAATTGTTACATATGAAGATGAAATTCTTGGTATCAACCTTCCAGCTAAAGTAAGTTTACATATCGTTCACTGCGAACCAGCTGTTAGAGGAGATACAGTTAACAAAGCAACAAAAGAAGCAGTACTTGAAACTGGATTAAAAGTTAGAGTCCCATTATTCATTAATAACGAAGAAGACGTTTTTGTTAGAACCGATACAGCTGAATACGATAGTAGAGCTACTGGTAAATAATAATGACAATTGAAGTTTGGGGATTTGTTTTATCCCTTATTGGTTGTCTTATCGTTGGTGGTATCGCTGGATTCTTCATTGCTAGATATTTCTTAAAAAAACAACTTGATAAGAATCCTCCAATTAACGAAGATATGATAAGAGTCATGTATCGTGAAATGGGACGTAAACCTAGCGAAGCTCAAATTAAAGCTGTAATGAACAACATTAATAAAGCTAATAAAAAATCTAAATAATAGTGAAGGAGTTGAAAAACTCCTTTTTCTATTACCGTCAATAATATTAAATATTTTGTCAATGAAAAATGCGATAACCATCGCATTTTTTTAATTGTTAATTTAAGAATTGAAGTTTTCCACATATACTAGAAAACTACTAAATATCTACTAATACACTATTTCATCCAAGTAATTTTATTTTCAGTACCATCTAAAATTCTATCAATATTTGCTTTATGCTTATATACAAGAAGTAACCAAGAAAATATCGTAATTAATGGAAGATAAATTGAACATCTTGGTCCAATTCCAAACCACATTAAATAATCAACTATTCCAAATCCATGTTCTCTAAAGGTAAATAAATAAGTTAAAAATATAGCAAGATTTAATAAAACAGTAAAACCACTTGCAACAATAGAACCAAGGGAGACATATTTTTTAGCTTTTAATGTTATTAAAAATACAGGTAAAACAACTGGAACACTAAGAAAAGTAGTTCCTAAGCAGTAACAAGCAAATGTTGAAACAATTTTTCCACCTTTAAATTTTAAGAATATACTATAAGCATGACCTAACATTCCTCCAACAGGAACAATATAGTAACATAATTGATTTAAGGTATTACCTTCTCCAAATACAGACAAAGTGTTGTATGTTGGATTCATAAATTCTTTAATAGTAACATTAAATTCAAATAATCTAATAGCAATGATAAATGGAATTAAAACTTTAATAATATCTAATAAAATTGTAATTAATCCGGCTTTTTTACCAAAAACTCTTCCAGTATTAGTGCCGCCACTATTATGAGATCCATAATTTCTAACATCTTTTTTATAAAAAATTTTAGAAATAATAACTCCATTTGGAATCGACCCACATAAATATCCAACGATAAAACATGCAATAATAATTAATACTCTATAAAATGTTTCTGACATAAAAATAACTTCCTAGTAATATATTTTAAAACAAAACCTACGAAATATCTATTTTATTATGTAAACCTCAATATTAGTTTGAAATTTTAATTAATTATTATAATATATAGGTTATGAAAGGTAATTTAGCAGCACATATTATAACATTAATATTATCTTTAGCAGTTGGTATTGGATTAGGAATTCTTGATACAATTTTATTTGTCGTTTATGCTATAGCTGATGGATTAAGTGAAGGTAATGCTAATAAAGAAGTATTTTTCATCGTAATATTATTCTTTATAATAATTATTTTATGCTTGATTAGTGTGATTTTATCAATTATTGGTATAATTTTTATATCGAAAAATAAAACAAATGGATTTAAAGTATTAGGAATTTTAGAAATTTGCACTCTTATTGGAGTAGTAAGTGGTAGTTTACTTATTGTTACAAATAAGAAAATTGCAAATAAATCTAATTCCTAAAGTTAAATCATTTACTAAATGGTCATAAAGTTAAATAAAAAGCACTTAAAATAAGGGCTATTTTTTGATAAAATAAGGTATTAACGATTTAATATATTGGATTTAAATATGGCAAAAAACGATTATAACGGTAATAGTATTGAACTACTTGAAGGTCTTGAAGGTGTAAGAAAAAGACCTGGAATGTATATTGGCTCGACTAACGCTAATGGTCTCCATCATTTAGTATGGGAAATAGTAGATAACGCTCTTGATGAAGCTTTAAATGGATATGGTAATAAAATTGTAGTAACAATCCATAAAGATAATAGCGTAACAGTAAGCGATGAAGGTAGAGGAATTCCTTGTGATATAAATACAAAAACTGGAAAACCTGCAATTGAATTAATTTTTACAACTCTCCATAGTGGTGGAAAATTTAAC
This sequence comes from Bacilli bacterium, assembly GCA_016302065.1. Lineage (GTDB taxonomy): Bacteria > Bacillota_I > Bacilli_A > RFN20 > CAG-826 > Onthovivens. The sequence goes on from JAEDOI010000002.1 coordinate 19,114, forward strand.
GAAGAGGCCTATGCAAATAGCGCTGGACTTCATGGTGTTGGAAGTAGTGTTACTAATGCATTAAGCGAATATACTGATGTTACATCCTTTTATAAAGGAGAAATTTATCATATTAGATTCGAAAAAGGTGAAAAAATATCAATTCCTTTAGAAAAGTTAGGAAAAACATTAAAACATGGAACAATAGTTACTTTTAAACCTGATAAAGAAATATTTTCAACAACAGAAATGAGCTACGATCGAATATCAACTCATTTAAAAGAAGCAGCATTTTTACTAAAAAAAGTAAAATTTATTCTTATTGATGAGAGAAGCGGTTTTAAAGATGAATTTTATTATGAAAATGGAATTAGTGAATATATAGAAGAAATTAACGCTTCAAAAAGAGCTCTTGGTCCTGTTATTAGTTTTGAAGGAATGGACCAAGGAATTGAAGTAAGTGTTGCATTACAATATTGTTACGATGATTATTCTGAAACAATAAGAAGTTATACTAACAATGTCCACACAGTTGATGGAGGAACTCATGAAGTTGGTTTTAGAATTGGATTAACAAAAGCTGTTAATGATTATATTGATTCAAATGATTTAGGTAAAAAAATAAAATTAGAAGGAACTGATATTCGTGAAGGTTTAACAGCTATTCTTTCATTAAGGATGAGTGAAAAAATTCTTGAATTTGAAGGTCAAACTAAATCTAAATTAGGAACACAAGCTGCTCAAGTTGTTGTTTCTAATTTAATTTATAGCAAAATGACCTATTATTTAAATGAGAATAAAGAATTTGCTATTCGTTTAATTAAAAAATGTCAAGATAGTGCAACAGCTCGTCTTGCTGCAAGAAAAGCAAAAGAAGAAGCTAGAACTAAAAGAAAAGCTAAAGAATCAGTAATTTTAAGTGATAAATTAACTCCTGCTCAATCAAAAGAATATGATAAAAATGAATTATTTATTGTTGAAGGTGATTCTGCTGGAGGAACTGCAAAAAAAGGAAGAGATCCAAAACACCAAGCAATCCTTCCTTTAAGAGGAAAACCATTAAATACTGATGGATTAACTATTGATAAAATTTTAAATAACTTAGAATTTTCAACAATTATTAATACAATTGGAGCTGGTGTAGGTGATAAGTTTGATATTGAAGATATCCATTATAATAAGATAATAATTATGACTGATGCTGATACTGATGGAGCCCATATTCAAACTCTTCTTTTAACATTCTTTTATAATTATATGAGGCCACTTATTACTGAAGGTCATGTTTATGTTGCGGTTCCACCTCTTTATAGAGTATACAAAGAAGATAAGTTTGGTAATGTTACTACAGAACTTTATGCTTGGGATGATAAATCATTAGAGGAAAATAAAAAGAAAGTTGGTGCTGGATATAAAGTTAGTAGATATAAAGGATTAGGTGAAATGAGTGATAAGCAACTTAAAAATACGACCATGGATCCAAAAAATCGTCTTCTTATTAAGATAAATATTAATGATCCATTAATAGTTGAATCAAAAGTTAATATTTTAATGGGTAAAGATGCAGATAAACGTAAAAAATGGCTTGAACAAAATGTTGATTTTAATGAAGCTGATAATTTTATTAAGGAGGTTAAAAAATAATGGCTAGAAAAAAGATTGAAGAAGAAATTTTACCTCTTAATGAAAATATTTCTGAAGAAGCAATGGATGATGTAATGAGTGATCGTTACGCAATCTATGCTAAATATGTAATCCAAGATAGAGCAATACCTGATGCAAGAGATGGTTTAAAACCAGTTCAAAGAAGAATAATTTATTCCATGTATAAAAATGGAAATACTTTTGACAAACCAACAAAAAAATGTGCCAAAATTGTTGGTGATGTAATGGGAAGGTTCCATCCTCATGGAGATACATCAATTTATGATGCATTAGTTAGATTATCTCAAGACTGGAAAATGGAAATGCCATTAATTAAATTTCAAGGAAATAATGGTAGTATTGATAATGATCCAGCTGCTGCTTATCGTTATACTGAAGCTAAATTAAATGAATTTAGTGAATATTTAATTAAAGATATCGATAAAGATACTGTCGAAATGACTTTAAATTTTGACGATAGTGAATTTGAACCAACAGTTTTACCATGTAGATTTCCTAATCTTTATGTTAATGGTAGTGAAGGAATTGCTGTTGCTATTGCTACTGATATTCCTCCTCACAACTTAACTGAAATGTGTCTTGCAACAATTTATCGAATTAATCATCCACAATGTGAATTAGATGAACTTCTTGAAATTGTTAAAGGTCCAGATTTTCCAACTGGTGGTATCTTATATAAAACTGATGGAATAAGAGACATTTACGCTACAGGAAAAGGAAAAATTGAACTTGCTAGTAAAGTAACTAAAAAAGAAGAAAAAGACCATAATGAGTTAATAATTACTGAAATACCATATGGAGTTGTTAAACAATCTTTAGTTTTTTCAATTGATAAAATTAGAAAAAGTAAAGAAATTGATGGAATAATCGATGTAAAAGATTTAAGTGCTGGTGATGAAATTAAAATTGTAGTTGAAGTTAAAAAGGAAATGAACCTTGATACAGTTTTAGCTTATTTAATGAATAAAACTCAGTTAAAGATAAGTTATACTTCAAATTGCGTCGCAATTTGTCAAAATCATCCTCGTACTTTAACTTTACCTTTCTATTTAGATACTTATATCGATCATCAAATTGATGTAATTACTAGAAGATCACAATTTGATTTAAATAAAGCTAAAAAAAGACTCCATATTGTTGAAGGTTTAATTAAAGCAATAAATGTAATTGATGAAGTTGTAAAAATTATTAGAAAAAGTAAAGATAAAGCTGATTCAAAATTAAATATTATAGCTAGATTCTCATTTAGTGAAGAACAAGCTGAAGCTATTGTTACTATGCCTTTATATAAACTTTCTAATGCTGATGTTAATGTTTATATTAAGGAAAAAGGCGAGTTAGAGGATTTAATTAAAGATTTATCTGAAACTTTAAGTAGCAATGCTAAATTAAGAAAGATTATTGTTAAAGATTTAGAAGCAGTTATTAAGAAATATGGAAAAGAAAGAAAAACTGAAATTGTTGATTATGAAACAAACAAATTTGAAGTTGATAAACGTGATTTAATTGTTAAAGAAGATTGTTATGTTGTTATAACAAGAGAAGGTTATATTAAACGCTCCACATTAAAATCATATTCTTCAAGTAATAATGCTCTTCCTGGAATTAAAGAAGGCGATTCATTAATTATGAATCAAATTGCTAATACTCTTGATTATGTTCTTCTTTTCACTAATAAAGGTAACTACATTTGCCTTAGTGTTGACCAAATTTTAGAAAATAAATACAAAGATGAAGGAAAACATATTAACTATTTATGTAATCTTCCTCTTGAAGAAATGATTGTTAAAAGCATTTTAGTAAAAGATTTTACAAAAGATGTCAATATTTGCATCGTCTCAAAATTTGGACAAATTAAAAAGAGTAAACTTAATCTTTTCTTAAATGAAAGAACTAGTAAACCTATTACTTGTATGAGGCTTTTAAGTGATGATGAAGTAGTGGATGTTGCAATTTCAAATGGAAATTCTAATCTTTTAATTATTACTAAAAAAGGTTATGCAACTTATTTTAATGAAAGTGAACTTGCTTGCTTAGGTTTAAAAGCAAGTGGTGTAAAATGTATCTCAACTTTAAGAGAATCAGAAATTAAATCTCTTATCACTTATAGAAAAGATGAAAAAGGAAAGATGTTACTTTTAACTAACGAAGGTTGTGAAAGAATCTATGATATTTCATATTCTGAACTTACCGCTAGACTTGGTAAAAATCATTCCATTTTTAAATGTTTTGTATCTTCTCCTCATAATTTATTATATGTAACAAAAATAAAAGGTAAAGATCCAATTAAATTAAATTGTTTAATGAGCAATAACAGTGTTCTTGAACTTGAATTTAGTGATTTCCATCTTACACCTATCGAAAGTTATGCTAAAAAGAATATTGATTTTGATAAGTCATTAACAATTAAATATGTTTATAATTCTTTAGTTCAAGTAGTAGATTCTTCAACAATTGAGGAAAGAAGTGAACAAGATTTTAAGATTGAAGATTATTTTAAAGAAAAAGATACAAAAGAAATAAAACAAGAAGTAAAAGAAGTAGAACATAAAGAAGAAAAAGTTAGTGCTTTTGAAAAATTCGGTTTAAAAAAGAAAGAAAAAAAGGAGAAGGAAGAATCCGACTCCAATTATGAACAAATATCAATTTTTGATGATTTTGGTGATTAAACTGAAACAGTTTCTAGTATTGTCACAAAATAATAAATAAAATACAAACTAACAGCAATAATACCAATTAAATTAAAATAGAAATCTTCTGGTTTACTATTTTCGTTTTTAAAAAAACCTACAAGACCAATTATAAAAAATGGTAGAGAAATAAACATACCAAAACTACTAGCTACTAAAAGTGAACCAATAATCCATGATAACTTACTAAAATTCATCTTTTCTTTCATAATGAATATTATAGTGTAATTTTAAATAAAATGATATTTAATTATAGATTAAATTGTTATAATTATTTATATGAATAAGTTATTGATTCCTACATTTTATGCTAAAAATTTATTTGATATCGATATAAATTTCTTTACATTATTAAATATTAAATATATTTTTGCTGATTTAGATAACACTTTAGATTCATATAAAGAAGAAGTCGCATCAAAAAGAGTAATAGATTATGTAACTTTATTAAAGAAAAATGAAATAAATTTAATAATTGTTTCAAATAATTCTAATAAGAGGGTAGAAAAATATGCTCATAGCATTAATATTCCTTATCTTTATAAATGTTATAAACCTTTTACTAAAAAAATTAATAAATATATAAATAATAACAAAATAAATAAAGAAAATTGTATAATGATTGGTGATCAGGTATTAACTGATGTAAGATGTGGAAACAAATTAAAAATTAAAACAATCTTAGTTGATGATTTAGTTAATTCTAATCAATTAGTTACTAAATTTAATAAATTTATGGCTAAAAATACTTTAAAGAAATTAAAAAGTAGAAATATGTTAGTTAATTGGAGGGATGTTTATGTCAGAATTCAAGAAAGTAGATAGATGTTATCATTGTGGTGTTGTTTTACAAACCTCTAATAAAGATGAAAAAGGCTATATTAATAAAGAAACAGTGGAAAAATATCCAAATGGATTGTTACTCTGTAATGAATGTTATTCAAAAGCTAGAACAAATACTCTCCCAACATTAAATCAAATATATGATAATGATTTTAAGAAAATTATTGATGTTGTTAAAAGAAAAAATGCTCTTGTTGTCTATGTTGTCGATGTTTTTTCTTTTGAAGGAAGCTTCGTTAAAGAATTAAACGAAGCATTAGAAGGAATAGATATTTTAGCAATTGCTAATAAAGCTGATCTTTTACCATCTAATACTGATTTAGAACATGTAAAAAAATATGTTGAACATGTATTTAAAAAATCTAATTTAAAGGTTTTAGATTGCTGTTTAGTTTCTTCAAATACTGGATTAAATATTGAAGAAATGTATGAAAAATTAAAAGAATTATCAAAAGGAAGAGATGTTTATTTTATAGGAGCAATTGATAGTGGTAAAAGTGCTGTAATTAAAGAATTTTTAAAACTTTATAAAAATAATACAAATCATTTAATTACACTTTACACATTTAAAGATACCACATTAAGAGGATATAAAATTCCAATTGGAAATAAGCAATATATCTTTGAAACTCCTGGCCTTTATGTATCTAATTCAATCTTAGATAAAATAGATAAAGCAAGTCAAAATAAAATTATTCCAACTAAAGAAATTAAAGTTGTTAAAAAAACAATCAGTAAAAACAATATGTTAATGCTTGGTGGATTATGTGTAATACAATTATTAAGTGAAGAAAAAACCCAATTCTTAACATATATCAATAATGAAGTAACAGTAAATAAAACAATTTCTGGAAGATTTTCTTCGTTAGAATATAAATTTAGAAAAGGTCTATGTGTTCCAATTAGTAAAACAATAAAATCAGAATTGGATCTTGATATGTTTGATATTACCATTGATGAAACTGGCAGTAGAGATCTTGGAATTTTAGGTTTAGGATGGGTTAGTTTTATTGGAAATAACCAAAAATTAAGAATAATCGTTCCAAAAGGTACATTTATATTTAATATTAGGAGCAAAATTGATCATGTTAACAAATAAAGATAAATCAACATTAAAACAAATTATTCATTCTGATATGAAAAAAATTGTTAATTTCAATATTGGAAAAGAATCTTTAAATGAAAATAATATTAAAATGTTAAAAAATGCTTTTAATACTCATGAAATTATTAAAATATCATTTTTAAAATCTTGTTTAGAACAAGAAAATAAACAACAATTAATATTAGACTTAAGCAGTGAATTGCAAGCAGAAGTAGTTCAATCAATTGGACATACTGTTATTTTATATAAAGAAAATAAAGAATTAGAAAATCATATTAAGTTATAAATATGAAAATTGAATTTAATTCTAAATATTTTATTGAAGATAGTAATGGTGTAAGTGCAAATGAAGAAATTTTAAATATAATTTCTTCATTTTTAGATGAAAAAAGATATAAACATTGTTTAAGTGTAGGAACTTTAGCTTATAAAATAGCAATTTCTAATAATTTAAAAGATCCTCTTAAATATTACTTTGCTGGGATTGTCCATGATATTGGAAAAAATTTAGATAATAATAGTGAATATATAAATAAATATTTAAGTGAAAAAGAAAAAAAGTATCCTAAATATATGTACCATCAGTTTTTAGGATATTATTTAGTTAAAGAAATATTTTCACTTGATGATGAATATATACTAAACGCAATTAAATATCACTGTAGTGGAAGAAAAAATATGAGTGCAATTGAAAAGATAATTTATGCAAGTGATAAAATTGATCCTTTAAGAGGATATGATAGCTCATATATGATTGAAGCAATGCTAAATAATTTCGAAACGGGATTTATTTTAGTCTTAGGTGAAAATAAAAAATTTATTAATAACAAGAAATTAAAATATTCAGATAATGAGTTAACTGAAGAGTGCTACGAATATTATTTAAAGTAAAACCCAATTGATTTATTAATAATTGGGTTATTTTCTTGTGATATATTACTTCGTATAATGTCTATTATGTTAATAAAAGCAATCAAAAATACGATAACATCGATATTTTAAAATATATCAAATATTATTATATAAATTTATGTATAAAAAAATATGTGAGTTTTCCACATATTCTTATTACTAATAATCTACTAATTTTATACTAATTAACTATTTATTTATCAATTTTAATGAATTTTTCTTTTAAAATATATAAAACTAAATCAATAAGTAAATACACAACAACAATTAGCAAAGCATATGAATAAATATCTATATAATTGAATGTATGATTATATGCATTATTTATTAAATGTCCAATTCCAATATTTTTATTATCCCCCATTAAAATTTCTGCCATAATTTCAATTTTTAACCCTAATCCAATTGATTGAATAACACTTAATAAAATATATGGACTTGCAAGAGGAAATAAAACTTTAAATAAAGATGAAAACCCTTTTGTTTCCTCAAGTCTTAAAGAATTAATAATATTTTGATCTATTTCTAAAAAACCTTTTAATGTAGCCTCATAAATTAATGGGAATAAAACCAAAAAAGAAATTATTAAATAAGCAAATATATTTTTAATGAATATTATTAGCAAAATAGAAATTATAATTGTTGGTATTACCCTAAATATTTTATTAATTGGAGAAAAAAATGCTCTAAATAATTCAAAATAATAGGCTAATATTCCAAAAATTATTCCAAATATTATCGAAATTAATACTCCAAGTAGTCCTAATCCAATAGTAAAAAATAAAGATTTATATAGATTTATATCTTTTAATAAATTAACAAAATTCATTAAAGATTCGATAAAAGAAGGAAAAACACTATTGGAATTATAAATTCTAGAAGATATTTCCCAAAAAAATAGAACAAATAATAAGCCTAAAAATACAAAAATAATATTTAATATCTTCTTTTTTGTCATATTTAACTAATTAAAGAAATAAATGAATCTATTTTTTCTTCACTTATAAAGTTAGATCCAGTTATTAAATTATCACTAGAAGCAATTCCAAATCTATTTTCTTTATTATCTTGTAAAGCTAAAATATAATCTTTTTTGAATCCAAATTTAAGTTCAAATTCTTCATCACTTATATTTAATTCTTCTAATTTAGATATTATTTTAGAAGGAGCATTTATTGCTTCATCTAAATTTTTAGTAACTGAATTATTTAAATATTGTTCCACTATCTCTTTATTTTCATTATAAAAGCTATTTTTTACAAATAATCCAGCTTGAGGTATAAAATCATATTCATTATTTGTTTTTTCTTTTAAAGCCCTATTTATATCTAAATATTCGTATATATCGTTAGATTCATTATCATCAAAATTATTTTGACTTTTTAAAGCATATAAACTAGGTTCTGCAATTAAAGCCCAATCAACCTTATTTCCTTTATGTAAACCGCTCTTTAAAACAGTTGCAACTTGGCTAACTCCATTTAAATAATGAATATTATCTTTATTTTCATTATAAATTGAAGGCAAAACATAATTTAAAGATAGATCTGTTATGCTTCCTTTTTGGAATGAAACAATATAATCATCCTTTGAAGGAATGTCTTTATTTGTCTTATTAAATCCTACAAAATGAAAATTACCTTTAGTTAATAAACCTAAGAATTTATAATCAGATTTATTATTTTTAATTAATTTTAAAGCGTTTGATGATTCAAAAACTATAAAATTATATTCACTATTTTTATTTTGTAATTCAATAGGAATACTTGTAGGCGTACTTGTTGTCGTACAATTTGAAGAAAGAATTGATTCATAGATTCCTAAAGTAGGTGCACCAAGTGGTGATAAAATCTTAATATTTTCATCAATTAAATAAGTATTAGATGATAAATTAGAACAAGAAACGAGATTAATAACAAAAAAGATAGATAAAAATTTAAGTTTTTTTATCATAATTATTTTAAAATTTCCTCTATTGTTCTACCAATCATAGTTGGATGTTTCTTTAAATTAAAGTTTGTTAAAATAGTGTCTCCAATATCAGCAAAACTATCTCTTTCTCCTAAATATCTTCCATCTTTAATCATTTTAGAATAAACAAGTAAAGGTACTTTTTCTCTAGTATGATCTGTTCCTTTCCAAGTAGGATCGTTTCCATGATCTGCAGTAATCATTAATAAATCATCATCTCTTAATGATTCTAATAATATATTTAACTTTTCATCAAATTCCTCTATTGCTTTCCCATAACCTATAGTATTTCTTCGATGACCATATTCACTATCAAATTCAACTAAATTAACAAAACAAAGACCACTATTAAATGAACGATCTAAGCAAATATTGAGTGTTTTATCCATTCCATCATTATTTGAAGTTGTATGAACTGTTGAGGTTACACCACATCCATTAAAAATATCATTAATTTTACCAACACACCTCACTTCATAATTATTATCTTTTAATATATTTAAAGCTGTTATTCCACTTGGGCTTATTGCATAGTCATGTCTGTTGCTAGTTCTTTTAAATTCACCCTTCTTCTTGCCAATAAATGGTCGTGCAATAACTCTTCCAACAAACCATTCATCTTTTAAACATAATTTACGAGCAATTTCGCAACATCTATATAATTCATCAAGACCTGTAACTTCTTCACTTGCACAAATTTGAAGAACTGAATCACTTGAAGTATAAACGATTAAAGAATTATCTCTAATTTGCTCTTCTCCTAAATCATCCAAAATTTTTGTTCCACTAGCAGCATAATTTCCAATAATTTTATGCCCAGTTTGTTTTTCAAGTTCATCAATCAATTCTTTTGGAAATCCTGTATCAGTAAATGTTTTAAAAGGAGTTGTTGTTTTAATTCCCATCATTTCCCAATGCCCAGTCATGGTATCTTTTCCATTGCTTGCTTCATTAAGTTTTAATGTATAAGAAGACAAATGCTCGACACTATCAATATTTTTTAAGTTATCAAGATCTTTAATTCCTAATTTTGTAAGTGTTGGAATATTTAATTTATCAAATGCTTCACTAATATGTTTAAAAGTATTAGCACCTAAATCACTTACTTCTCCAGTTTGATGAAACAAAGCTTGATCCTTAGCCTCTCCAATTCCTAAACTATCCATGACAATAACAAATATTCTTTTAAATTTCATATTTTTCTCCTTTTATTTCTTTTTCCAAAATTGATCATATTCATTTAATATTTTCTCATTAGTTAAATGAGTGTAAATTTGAGTTGTTTCAATGTTTGTATGTCCAAGTAATTCTTGAACAACCCTTAAATCAGCCCCATTTTCAAGTAAATGTGTGGCAAATGAATGCCTTAATGAATGAGGATGAATTTCTTTTTCAATTCCTGCCATTTTGGCATATTTTCTAATCTCTATAAAGAAATATTGCCTCGATATCTTTTTTCCCTTTAAATTTAAGAAAACATAACTCTTATCAACAATTAATTTTAACTTATTTCTAACTTCATTAATATATAAAAGTAAATATTTTAATGACTCTTCTCTAATTGGAATGCTTCTTTCTTTTTTACCCTTTCCTAAAACTGTAATAATCCTTTCATTTACATTAACTTGCTTCATTTTTAAAGAACAAAGTTCACTAACACGAAGACCACTACAATACATAATTTCTACCATTGCTTTATTTCTAATATGATTTTTGTTAGTTAATGGTATTACATCAAGCAGTCTATCAACTTCTTCTTTCGTTAAATAAACTGGCAATTTTTTAGGAGTTTTAGGCATTTCAATATTGTCGATTATGTCTTTTGTAACTATTTTTTCACTTTCTAAGAATATATAAAAACCTTTTAAAAATGTTATTCTTCGAGAAATAGTCTTTTCACTTAATTCATCAATAGATTGATTAAAAGTGAAATTATCAAAATCATCTTTAGACAAATCATCTGTATCCTTAATATTAGGAAAATAATAAAGAAATTTCTTAAAATCGTCTTTATAATCAGTAATAGTTACATTTGTAAGTTGTTTTTCAAACATACAAAATTGTAAATATCTTTCAAATGCCTCATTTATCTCCATTTTTTCTTTCCTTTAATTTACTGCCTGAAAAGAATAAATCTTTATTTGCTTTTCGATTTAAGTCATTAATTAACAATTGAACTTTGCTTTCGCTTTCATATTTTTCATAGTTATCAAACGTCATTTGAACATCTAGCTTCTCTTTATCTTTTAAATTTTTTAATGTTACACCAGCCATTCTTAATAGAGTAAAATCATAAGTTTCATCAACAAATTGGCTAATTTTTTTAGTAATAAACTCCTTATCATCACTAAATTCATTAAATGATTTAGCAAAAGTTTTAGTTTTAAAATCACTATCTTGACCACCTTCTTTATATACTAATTGAATAGTTTTACATACTTTATTTTTATTTTTCATTTCATCAATAATAATTGAAGCTTGACTTAAAATCATATTTTTAATGAAATCAATATTATCACTATCATAATCAAACGTTGTAGTTCTTCCAATTGATTTAGGATCAAAGTCATTTAGGTTTAATTTATCATCACTTTTACCTTCTAAACATAAAATAATATTGTCTTTAAAGTTCATTAAATAATTATTTAATAAATCGTTAGGATCGTTTTTCTTAATTCGATAATATAAATCTCCAATAGTATTAATTCCAATATTTTGAAGCTTTGGATAAGTCTTATTACCAATTCCATAATAATCTTTAATAGGAAGAGGAAAAATTATTGATGGAATATCTTTTTTTCTAATTATTGTAATTCCGTTAGGTTTTTTAATATCGCTTCCCATTTTAGCTAAAAACTTAGTACTAGCTACACCAATTGAACAATAAAGCTTGGTTTTATTATATAATCCAACTTGAATGTTTTTTAAATATTCATTTATATTATTGTTCCCATATTTTTTAAAAGATTCAGTAATGTCCATATAGCATTCATCAATTGATGCTTGTTCAACTAAAGGAGTAAATTGTTTTAAATGATGAACAAACTCTCTAGACATCAAATTATAATATTTAAAATCACATGGAAGAATGATTAATTCTTTACATAAAGCTTGAGCTTGAAACATTGGCATTCCAGAATGTATTCCATAACTCCTCGCTTTATAAGAACATGTTGAAACAATACCCTTTCTTCCAGTTCCACCAACTGCAACAGGTTTATTAATCAAACTAGGGTTCTTAATTTCTTCGCATCTAACAAAGAAGGCATTTAAATCAACATGAAGAATTATTCTACTCATACTTATTTATTACTAACTATATACTAATAAATTACTATTTTTCACCTAATTTATTATTTTCGATCTTTTCTTTAGCCTCTATAATTGTTTCTTCCAATTCTTTAATTAGCTTATTAGCTTCCTCAAATTTAATTAATGATTCTTCTAAATTTAATTCATTATTCTCTAATAACGAAGCAATTTCATTAACTTTTTTTAGCTTTTCTTCAAAAGATAATTGTTTATTTTCCATACTTTACTCCTTTTTTAAATCTGTTATTCTAGCAACGATTTTACCATTTCCAGTTTTAATTATAATTTCATCATCTAAAGATAATGATGAAATATCCTTAATAAGTTTATTACCTTTATAAACTAGGCTATATCCTTTATTTAAAAGATTATTAATATCAAGTACTGATAATCTTAATTTTAAGTTATTTATCTTATTATTATTTATATCAATAATTTTATTAATAGATGAATTAATTAATGAAGATAAATTACCTAATTGTTTTTCAATTTCAAAAAGATAAGAAGAATAACTTTTTAATGCAGGAATATTCTTTAATTCCATTATCTTTTTTTCATAATTATCTATTTTATTAATTAATGATTTATATATATTAGATTTTATAAAATATAATTCTTTTATTATATCTTCAATATTAACTACTGCTCTTTCACAGGCAGCAGTTGGAGTTGAAACATGGACATCACTTGCTAAATCAACTAAAGAAAGATTTATTTCATGTCCAATTGCACTAATTATAGGTTTATTTAAAGAAGCAACTTTTCTTACAAGTTGTTCTTCATCAAAAACCATTAAATCTTCTTTAGCTCCTCCGCCTCTTCCTAAAATAATTAAATCAGAATCATCGTTAGAGGCTTTATTTAAAGCGTTTAGTAAATCATCTAAAGCTTCATTGCCTTGAACCTTAGAATATATAAAATTAACTTCTACTAAAGGATTTCTTCTTTTAATATTAAAACTAAAATCTCTTTCAGCAGCACTATTTTCTCCACAAATTATACTAATTTTTTTAGGAAAATAAGGAATTTGTTTCTTTTTTGAAATATCAAACAAACCTTCTTTATATAATTTTTCTTTTAATTGTTCTCTTTTTAAAAGAATATTACCTTCTCCATAAGGAATTACTTTTTTGATTATTAACTGATATGTACCATTTGCAATATAACTCGAAATATTTCCAATTACTAAAATCATATCGCCATCTTTAAAACTAAAGTTTAGTTTCATAGCATCATATTTAAATAAAACACATGAAATAATTGATTTTTCATCTTTTAAAGAAAAATAAAGATGCCCACTTCTGTTGGCACCTCTAAAATTCGAAACTTCACCAATTAACCCAACATTATTTAATGTTAAAGTATTATCAAATAATGTTTTGATATAATCATTAATTTCAAAGATAGTATAAAAAGGTTTATTTTCGTAAGTTATCATTTAAGCAATTATCTAAAATACCATTAACAAATTTATAATCTGTAACATCACCATATTTTTTAGCAAGTTTAACAGCTACATCAATTATTATTGGTTTTTCCATTTCTGGAAAAAATTTATAATGAGTTAAAGATAAAATCAGTATTGATTGAATTGTTAAATTTAAACGATTAAATTTCCATCTCCTTAAATAAGGAGTTACATATTCAATTAATTCATCTTTGTATTTTATAGCTTTTACTAAAGATAGTTTTAAAAATACATCGACCTCATCAAAAGGTAAGTCACATGATTCTTCAATTAATGTGACAATATCTTTACTTTTACCTAATTGTTCAAGTAAAAGGTGCGAATAAAGAATTTGCATCGCTTTTTCTTGTAATTTATTTCTAGTTAACTCTTGACTCATAATTAAATAATATTAGTTTTAATAACGATTTTAAAAGGAACAGCATCCAAAAGATATAATAGATTATTTGTTAAAACTTCTTTTATTTTAGTTTCAATCTCATCTTTATTAACATCTTTTGATATATTTACCTTAATTTTGAAAATAGCTTCATTTTCACGTAAGGTAACATCAACATCATCATCTGTTAAAAATGTTTTCTTTTTCTTATCTAAAGAAATAATTCCGTTTATTTGACGAATTGATTCCTCTCCAATTTGTTTAAAAACGCTTTTAGAGATGCCAAGTTCACCTTTTTTATTAGTTTTTTTAATATATACGTATTTTGCCACTAATTTTCCTCCTTTAATTCTTTAACACATGAAAGAATATATTCTTTTAAATCATTAGCAGTAAAATGATATTTCTTTACAACATCACTTGCTTTACCACTAGCACCGAAACGATCAATACCAAAATTAAATCTAGCATATTTACCCCAACCAAATGTTGAAGCCATTTCTACGCTAATTCTACGGTTATAAAATTTAGTTAACACGGATTCTTTATATTCTTTGCTTGTTGAATCAAATAATTCAAAGCAAGGCATAGAAACAACTCTAATATCTAATTCATCTTTTAATAATTCTTTAGCTTCTAAGCATAATGAAACTTCACTTCCAGTTCCAATAAGGACGATATCTGGTTCTTTTTCTTCTTTTGAAACAATGTAAGCACCATTTTTAACACCTTCATAAGAAGATGAATTTTCTAAAATTGGAAGATTTTGACGACTTAAAATAATACAACTTGGAGATTTTGTACTTTCAAGAGCAATTTTATATGAAGCAAATACTTCTTTATTATCACATGGTCTAAACACTAATGTATTAGGAATTGAACGAAGCATAGCAAGTTGTTCAATTGGTTGATGAGTTGGACCATCTTCTCCAACCATTAACGAATCATGTGAGAAAAGATAAATTTGAGGTAATTCCATTAATGCTGACATTCTAATTGCAGGTTTTAAATAGTCGCTAAATACAAGGAAACAACCAGCATATGTTCTTAGTCCACCATGAAGAAGCATACCATTGCTTGCAGCAGCCATTAAAAATTCTCTAATACCCCAGTTTATATTTTTTCCTTCTAAATGTTCACTTGTAAAATTAACTTGATTATCTAAAGAAGTCATTACACTAGCGGCAACATCAGCACTACCACCAACAAAATTTGGAAGCATTTTTGAGAAATGATTTAAAACTTTTTGACTACCTTTTCTTGTAGAATCTTCTTTTAATTCTTTAAATTCTAAATTTTCACCAACTAATAAAGATGACACATCATTATTTTCTAAAGCTAAAGCTTGCTCTACTAATTCTTTATTAGTTAAGGAATATTCTTTTAATCTTTCATTATATTCTTTTTCTTTTGTAATTCCTCTGTTAACAAAAGTAGCAATTAAATCTTCTTTTACTTCTTCTGGAACAAAGAATTCTTCATGATCAAATCCATAACTTAATTTAGTATTTTTTCCATCTTCTTCACCAAGTGGAGCGCCATGTACCTTACTTGTTCCTTGATTTTTACTTCCATAACCTATTATGGTATCGCAAATAATTACTGTTGGGTTTTCAACACTTTCTTTAGCGATTTTTATAGCTTTTTTAATATCTTTGACGCTATTTCCATCTTTTACATAAATTACATCCCATCCAGCACTAAGAAAACGATCTTTAACATCAGTGTTATCACTTTGAGCAAGAGGTCCATCAAGAGTTACACTATTTGAATCATAAAATAAAATTAATTTATTTAATTTCATGAATCCTGCATATGTCAAAGCTTCTTGGGAGATACCCTCTTCTAAACATCCATCACCACATAAACAATAAGTATAGTGATCATAAACTTCACTACCATACATTTTTCTTAATTTAGCTTCAGCCATAGCAATACCAACAGCTTCAGCTATACCTTGACCTAAAGGTCCACTGCTAGCATCAACTCCGCTAGTAACATGGATTTCAGGATGTCCTGGAGTTTTGCTATCAAGTTGTCTAAAATTCTTTAAATCATCAATAGTTACATCATATTGAGCAAGATGAAGCATTGCATAAAGAAGCATTGATGCATGTCCTGCGCTTAATACAAAACGATCACGATTTCTCCATGAAGGATTTTTTGGATTTGCATTTAAATAATATTTGTAAAGAGTATAAACAATAGGAGCAGCACCAAGAGCAGTACCTGGATGACCACTTTTTGCTTTATTAATACCATCAATACAAAGACTACGTAATGTAGCAACGCCTAAAACATCAATTTTCTTTTCTCTTAAATTCATCTTATTCTCCTTTATCTATTTTTATTCCAAGAATTTTAAGTTGTTCTTCACTAACTTCGTAAGGGGCATTTGTTACAGGACAAATTGCATTTAAATTTTTAGGGAAAGCAATAACATCACGAATATTATCGGTTCCACTTAAAATCATCGCTAATCTATCGAGACCAAAAGCTAAACCTCCATGTGGAGGAGTTCCATATTTTAATGATTCAACAAACCAACCAAATTTTTTATTAATTTCCTCTTCGCTTAATCCTAAAATTTCAAAAATTTCTTTTTGAACTTTTTGATCATAAATTCTTAAACTTCCACCACCAGCTTCATAACCATTGATAACAATATCATAAGCGTAAGCATAAACTTCATATGGTTTTTCTCTTAATTTATCTAAGTCTTCATCACAAGGTCTTGTAAATGGATGATGGCAAGGAGTAATAGTTCCATCAAGCTCGCTCCTTTCAAATAATGGGAAATGAACAACCCATAAAAGATCGTATGTTCCTTCTTTTACTAAATTTAATTCTTTAGCAATTAAACTTCTTAATGCTCCAAGACCAAAATTTACATCTCTTTTAATTTCACTAGTTGCTAAAAATATAGCATCGTTTTCCTTAGCTTCCATTGTCTTAATTAAAGCTTCTTTTTCAATATCACTTAAAAACTTGGCAACACTTCCTTCAAGAGTATTGTTATTAACTTTAAGACAAATAAAACCTTTTAAGTTGAATTTTTTAGCTAATAAATTATATTCATCAGTCTTTTTTCTAGAAAAATGAGCATTACTATTTTCTACTTTTATTGCTTTTACATATTTTGATTCTTTGAAACCATTAAATTCACAATTTAAGAAAATATCTTTAACATCGTGAATTTTAAGATCAAATCTTGTATCAGGTTTATCACTTCCATAAACATTTACAGCTTCATCGTATTCAATTTGTCTAAGTGGAAGTTTTACATCGTAATTTACTATTTCTTTAAATAACTTCTTTAAAAATCCTTCAGCAATAGAAATAATTTCATCTTGATTTAAAAAACTAGTTTCAACATCAATTTGGGTAAAATCTGGTTGACGATCAGCTCTAAGATCTTCATCTCTAAAGCATCTAGCTATTTGATAATATCTTTCAAATCCACTAACCATAAGCATTTGCTTATAAAGTTGAGGCGATTGAGGTAAAGCATAAAAACTACCTTTATGAATTCTTGAAGGAACTAAATAATCTCTTGCGCCTTCAGGAGTTGATGGAGATAAATATGGAGTTTCAACATAAATAAATCCATTAGAAGAAAAATATTCATTAGTAATATTAATAATTTTACTTCTTGTTAAAAATTTCTCTAACATGCAATGTCTTCTTAAATCTAAGTAACGATATTTCAATCTAATATCTTCACTGGCGTTAGAATCCTCTTTAATATAAATTGGAGGTTGACAAGCTGTATTAATTAACTTAACGTTACTAGCAATAATTTCAATTTCACCTGTTTTTAAATTTGGATTAGCAGTTGCTCTTTTTGAAACAACACCACTAACTTCAAAAATATATTCGTTGCCAATATTATCAATTTTGACTTCGTCATTATTTACAAGAATTTGAACAATTCCAGTTCTATCACGTAAATCAATAAACATGATTCCACCATGATTTCTAAATTTAGAAACCCAACCAATGACACTTACATTTTTATTTAAGTCATTAATTGTAATTTCTCCACAATAATTAGTTCTATTAAATTTTTCCATAACTTACTCTTCTTTTATTAAAATTTCATCTAAATATTCTATTAAATCATCAATCTTAACGGTTTCTTGTTCTTTTAAGGCAAGATTTTTAACAACAACTTCTTGATTTTTAATTTCATTTTCTCCAAGAATTAATGCAAGTTTTGCTCTTCTTCTTTCAGCCTTTTTAAACATTTGAGACATATTTTTATTTTCTAAACATACCTCGCATGCATAACCTAAACTTCTAAGTTTATTAGTAAACGATAACGCATAAGGAATATTTTCACTTCCTATTGGAAGCACATAAATATCAAGCATTGTATCTTCAAGATCAATTTCATCAAATAAAGAATCATCATTCATAACTGAAACCAAACGTTCAATTCCCATTGCAAATCCAATACCTTCAATATCTGGTCCTTCAAGCTCTTTTACTAACTTGTTGTAATGACCTCCAGCTCCAATTGCTCCATAGTTCTTTCCTTGTTTTGAAGTATAATGGAATTCAAAGACAACTCCACTATAATAATCTAATCCTCTAACTAATGAATCATCTACTTCATAATTTACTCCATTAGTAGAAAGGATATTTTTAACTTCTTCAAACGAATTTCTCGCTTGTTCTGTTAAGAAATCACTCATTTTTGGAGCATTTTTCACTATTTCTTGATCGCTAGGATCTTTACAATCAAGAATTCTAAGTGGATTCAAATTGTAACGTTCGTGACAATCAGCGCACATTTCTTCAAGATGATCTTTGAAATAGTCCTTTAAAACTGTTTTATAATTTAATCTACTCTCTTCATCACCAAGAGTATTTATTTTTAAAGTAATATTTTTAAATCCAAGCATCTTCAATGCATTATATGCAAGAATAATAACTTCACTATCTCTATATGAATTATTTACACCAACACATTCAACACCAAATTGATTAAATTGACGATATCTTCCTTGCTGAGGGCGTTCATATCTGAAGCAAGGCCCAACATAATACGCTTTTTTTGGATAATCTTGTTCAATAAAAAGTTTATTATTAACCATACTTCTTACAACACCAGCTGTTAATTCTGGCCTAAGAGTAATACTTCTATCTCCTTTATCAAGAAAAGTGTACATTTCTTTTCTTACAATATCGCTAGAATCTCCAACAGATCTTGTAAACAAATTGCTAGCTTCAATAATCGGAGTTCTAAACTCTTTAAAACCATAAGTTTCAGCAACCCTAATTAAAACTTGTTCTACGTATGTATATTTACTAGCTTCATCTAATATAACATCGTGAGTTCCTTTTAAAACAGTAATCATATTTAATTCTCCAAATCAAAATTATTATATCTAATATTTAGATATAATACAAAAGAAACAAGGTTAAAAATAAAATATTTAATGCTAATGAAATACTCTTTTTATTTCATTAACTGATCTGATATTTTTTAAAGCGACAAAAACTTTTTCTAATTCATTTAAATCTTCACAATATACTTGGCAAGAAACAGAACAAGAAAAGGTTTCAGAATGCAATTTAGCACTTATTTCAGTACATTTAATACGAAGCGAACCAAGAACGGACATAATGTCAACAATTAAATTATCTCTATCGCTACACTCAATTAAAAGATCAACAGGATATGATTTGCTTTTTAAATTTTGTTTCCAATGAACATCAATAAGACGTTTTGTAACATTAGAAATATTTGGACAATCACATCTATGAACAGTAATTCCCATCCCTTTTGTTACATATCCAATGATTCGATCTCCTGGAATTGGGGTGCAACAATTGCCTAAAGTAATTTTAAGTCCACTTTCATTATCAACTGTTACTGGGCAATTATCATTATCAAAGTTTTCTTTCTTACTTAAATTGACAGCATTATCAATTTCTTTTCTCTTGAATCCAATAAAGTCGGCAATTTGACTAGGGTTTGGATTATGAGAGGCAATTGCAATGAATAAATCATCTAAAGTTTTACAATGGTAGTTATTTAGTACATTATTAGTAGATATTAAGTCTATCGCTTCTTTTTCTTCTGCGCCTCTATCCTTAAAAAAATCAAGACAGGATTGTCTTCCTTTATTAATTCTATCTTCTCTAAGAAGAGATTCGTTTCTCTTTATTAAAAATTTCTTAATATTAGTTTTTGCAGTATTTGTTTTAACTAAATTTAACCAGTTTTCATTTGGCCCAGGTGCATTATTTGATGTTTT
This sequence comes from Bacilli bacterium, assembly GCA_016302065.1. Taxonomy (GTDB): domain Bacteria; phylum Bacillota_I; class Bacilli_A; order RFN20; family CAG-826; genus Onthovivens. The sequence goes on from JAEDOI010000002.1 coordinate 39,704, forward strand.
AATTTCAACAACATCACCAGTTTTTAATTGAGTAGATAGCGGCACAAGGTTGTTATTAACCATAGCTCCAGTAATTGAAAGACCAAGTTTTGTATGAATTTTAAAAGCTAAATCAATAGGAGTTGATCCACTTGGCAAATCTATAACTTTTCCTTTTGGAGTAAAGACGTATACATTTGCTTCAAAAATATCTTTTGTTAAAGATTCCATATAATCTTTTGCAGATTTATCTTGATTTTCAGTAGAAATAGAAACAAAATCTCTAAACCAATGTAACTGTTCTTCAATTTCTCTTTGTTCCTGCTTAGCATTATAATGTGAATTTTCTTTATATCTCCAGTGAGCAGCAACACCGCTTTCAGCAACCTCATCCATTTCATGAGTTCTAATTTGAACTTCAAATATATTACCATCACCACTCATAATGGTTGTATGTAAAGATTGATACATGTTTGGCTTTGGCATGGCAATATAATCTTTAAAACGACCAGGAATTGGTTTGAAATTTGAATGAATTAAACCTAAAATTTCATAACAATTGATTTCAGTTTCTGCAATAATTCTAATCGCTAAAACATCATAAATTTGTTCGAATTTATGACCTTTTTGATACATCTTTTTGTATATCGAAAATATTGACTTAACCCTTGATTCAATCTCAATCTTAAAATTAGCTGAAATTAAAATATCAGCAATTTTCTTTTTTAAACTATTAAGTGCTTTACTACGATTTTTAATATTTTTATTTAAATTGTCTAAAATATTTTGATATTCAACTGGATGTTCTATTTTTAAAGATAAATCTTCAAGTTCGCTTTCAATTTTATAAATACCTAAACGATGAGCAATTGGAGCAAAAACTTCAAGAGTTTCTTTAGCTAAAGCGTGTTGTCTTTCAGGTTTTAAAGCTTCAATTGTTCTTAAATTATGAAGTCTATCGGCTAATTTAATGATAATAACACGTAAATCTTTAGCCATTCCAAGGAAAATTTTACGATGATCTTCAGCTTCAAATTCTTCTTGAGTGTTTCTTGAGAGCTTTAATCTTTGAATTTTAGTTAATGCATCGACAATTCTTCCTACTTCTTGCCCAAAAAGTCTATTAATATCTTCAATAGTAACTTCAGTATCTTCAACAACATCGTGTAAAAATGCACTACATATTGTAACAGGACCACTTTGAAGAGAAGCACAAATATAAGCGACCTCAATTAAATGTTGAACATAAGGCTCACCACTTTTTCTAAAAATTCCATCATGTTTTAAATTAGCAAATTCATATGCTTTTTTAATTAATTCTCTATCTGCTTCTTTAAAAATATATCCATAATAAATTTCCCTTACATCTTCGAAGGTATGCATTGGATAACCGCCATTTGGCACTAATTTTTTAACATTTTCTTCCATAACTAAATTTTAATATACCCTTAATTTTTTTCAAATGAATTAACAACAAATTGAGCACTTGAAAATCCATTAAATTCATTTAATTCTAGACTTCCAAACAATTTAACATTTTTATAAGTTAATATTGTTAAATCAAAGTTAAAATAAACAAGCGAAGACTGAAATGCTAAGCTAGTAATTATGTGTTTATGGTCTCTAGAAAAAGTAAATTTAGAAGTATTAAAAGAATCTATTTCAAAAATAGGTTTATTAAATCCCATTCCAAATGGTCTAAATGAATTTAAGATTTCTAAATTTTTTAAATTAACCTCAGTTAAGTTAATATTGATAGTTTTTTTATCTTCTTTAATAAATTCGTGTTTAAGAGCAATTTGATTAAATTTTTCTTTAAATTTTTCAAAATCATCTTTTTTAATAGACAATCCTCCAGCTTGAGCATGCCCACCACTTGTAAGAAGAAAGTCTTTTAACTCTTCAAAAGCTTTTACAACATTAAAACCAGGCTTACTTCTAATACTTCCTTTTAAGACGTCTTCTTTTTTACTATCCACAAAAATAATAGTAGGTTTTTGATATTTTTCTAAAAATTTATTAGCTACAAGACCACATAATCCTTCTTTAATATCCATTTTTTCAATTATTGAAGGCATCGAGTCATCTACATTAACCGTTAACATTGCTTCATTAATTAAATCTTTTCTCTTTAAATTAATTTCATTAATCCATTCAACTCTTTTTAAAATTTGAGTTTTAGAATCGGTTGTAAAATATCTAACAATGTTAAAAAGTGAATTATCTAAGGCAATTCGACCTATTGCATTAATTTTCGGAATTAAATTCATGGATAAATCACTTTCAGTAATTGCTGAATGAGAATTAATCAAAGAAACAATATTAAAATACTTATTTTTATTTAAATTCCTTAATCCGATTTTAACTAATTCACGATTATAATCTTTTAATTCCATTAAGTCAGATAAAGTAGAAATTGCTCCTAAAGTTGCTAAATAATCATCATCCCTATTTAAAAATACTCTCGAAAGATAAAAACTTACACCTCCAGCACTGAGATTTATTTTTCCAAAATTGCTAACAATAGGATGAAGAATAAATTTAGCATTAGGTAAAATATCTTCCTTAGTATGATGATCAATAACAATACATTCCATATTTAAAGAATTAAGATAATCGATTTCATCAACTAATGTAATTCCGTTATCAACACAAATTATAAGATCATAATTTAATTTTTTGAATCGATCAATATTAGCTTTATTTAATCCATATCCATCTATTTCTCTATTTGGAATATAAAACCCTGGAGTATATTGTTTATATTCATGAAGCATATTAAAAATAATTGAGGTAGCCATAATACCATCACAATCATAATCTCCATAGATTAATATTTTCTTTTTTTGATCAATTGCTTGTTTTAAATATAAAGCAACATCCTCTATTCCATCAAAAAATTTAGAATCTTTTAATGATTCATAACTAGGTTCCTTAATCATATCTAAATATGAAGAAGGATCTAAATCATAATATTCTAAAATTTTAGTTAAAAAATCTTTCATACATTAGTTTAAAAGGCGATGTAAATCGCCTTTATTATTAATCGTTAATTCCAGTAAAGACGGCTTCTTCAGGTCCTTCTTCACCTTTTTTAATTTTTGCTTGTTTTTCTTTCTTTGTAAACTTAATTCCTTTTGTGATAAACAAATAAACTTTAGAGCAAATCTTTTGCCCTTCAAGAGAAAGGTAATTAAGTGTTGGGACACTAGCAAGAAGTCCAACAATCAATAAAGCAAGTAATAATTTATTAACTGATGGAGCAAAAATTAAAGCTATGATTGGGAAACAACAAATTAGAATAATGTTTTTAATTGTGTAATAATCTAAATTATTTGTTTCTTCAAAAACTTCATATCTTTTAGCAAGATCGGTTTTAAATACTTTTTTGTTTTCTTTATATTTTTCTTTTTCACCAACATAAATAAAATCAAATAAAATAGTATTAACAATATAAAGAACCAATAAACCAAGAATAATTACAGGACTTGCAGATACATGGACTAAACTGAATAAGCCAATAGTAATAAATAAAGCACAAGCATTCAATAATGTAGAAACAATTGCTTTATTTACCCCAAATCTAATGATGAAATATACAAATTGAACAGCAAGAGCAATTCCTACAAAAATAAATACATAATTTGTATAACTATCACTATCAACACTATAAATTTCTTTTAATTCAACATTTTCATTAGAAACATTATTCATTAAGACAATGTCTTTAGCATAACTTGAGAATGCTTCAAGAATTGGTGTTTCTATAAATGTTCCGTTAGTAGCATCATCTCTATAATAAATTGTAGAAGTCGAAGAATAAGTGTCTTCAAGACTAATCATATATGTGTATTCATACTTAGTTGTATTACCGTTTTTAAAATTAAAGTAATAATATTCAACACTCAAATTTTTAATTAAAGCAGTTCCATCTTTATCCTTAGCGAAGTGATCATTAAATTTTTCTTCAAAACTTACAACATAATTTTCAGCATTTTGTTCTGTAGGAACAATTTGTTGAATGTAAATTTCACTGCTTTGTTGACTTGAAGGAGTATTAAGTAATGTACCATTAATTGAACTAAAAGCAATCATTCCAGCAATTGAAGCAACAAGTACTACACCATAAATTGAAGCAGCAATAACTTTCTTTTTCTTCGTTTTCTTAGTATTAAAGGCTTCAAAATACGTTGGTTTTTCATCCATTGAAAGATCTGGAATAAATTTCTTTTCTAAAGCAATTACTTTAGGATTTGAAGCAACATAGCTTGAATTATAAACAAACCAACTAACACCTCTAAGAACTAAGATATTTAATATAGCATTTAATACAGAACCAATCATTACAATAATTCCAAATGAAGAAATAGCGGCATTTGGAATAAGATAAGCTATTAAACCAGCAAGAAGTCCAATAATTGAAGCATCTAAGCCAATCCATTGAGCTTTTTTAGAGCCATCAATAAAAGCTTTTTTAAAGTTTTTACCAGTATATATCTCTTTTTTAACTTTGTAGAATAAAGACATTGATGAAATAATACCCATTATTGTTAAAGTTAAAATTCCTAAAATTGCACCAATATTAAATTCAACACCAAGAAGATTAAATAAAGCAAGTGATATAATTCCAACACCAAATGTAGTAAGAGAACCAATAAGGCCATTAGCACCAAAATTTAAACAATAAACTAAAGTTACTATTACTATAGCGGCAAGAGTTGCAATCATTAACAAAGAAAGTCTTACTTTACTCATGTAAACTAAATTTTCATATAAAGGTGGAACAGTATTATCAAGAGTTTCGCTTGGATAGTATTGATTTAAATATGTAACTTGATATTTATAAGTTGAAGCATTAAACATATTTAACCAAACAAGAGATTTAAAATAAACATCACTTGCACTATTTACGAAAGAGCCATAATTTGCTCCTTCATTAGCAGATCCATTTAAATTGTATCCACCAAAATAAATCTTTTTAAAGTTATCTTCTTTACCTACGTCAGTAGAATCAAAATTCCAAAAAAATGATTCAGGTTTAGTAGCATCAAATTCAAATAAAACATGTTTATGGTATTCACTCATTGAAAGATTGTCAGTTTCTTTTTTATCAACTAAATCTTTAATTGAAAGACCATCAAGCCAATCATTTAAAATGTAAATTTTATTTTCAGGTTTAGTAGCTTCCTCTTCGCTTCCTTCACCTTCTTTTAAAACGTGAAGATTTTTATTAGTAGGATCACCACTTTCTTCACCTTTAGCTTTTTCATATAAGTCTTTAAATTTAGCACCATTATCGCTTAATTCAATAACAATATATGGATAATTATTTTTATATTCAATCGAAGCACTTCCTGCTGTAAAGAAATCGTTTGATGTTGAACCATTTTGAATTAAAGAAGCACTATTTCCAATTGTAACTGGACTTTCTGAATAAGTTGAAGCCATAAAAGACCAACTAAAAGTCAAGTATTCAGTAATATCACTATAATAGGAATCATTTTCAGCTTTTAAAATGACACTAATCATGTCTTCACCCATTTTAGTGACTTTATAGTTTGAAATTTGAATAGCATCTAAACGGCTTTCAAATGTTTGAATTATTTCATCAATTGCACCTTCATCTTGAAGTAAATTAGTGTTTTCATCTGTTCCATTAAATTCACCATCTGTAATAACACGATCACTAATTTTAAAGACAAATTCTTTTGATGAAGCATAATCAGCACTTCCTTTTATTCCTTTAACAGTAGGAATAAACCCAACTCCTAAACCAATAAAGATAGAAGCACATAATGTAACGTATCCGACAAATCTTTTCATTGCTATACCCCTTTTATAAATTATAATTTATAAATATCGCAATAAATAATACTATAAAACTAACGATTAAACAAATGTTTTATACAATGTATAAAAACATTTTCACAAATAAATTAAAAATCATCGTTTAAAAGTGCTTCTTCACACTTTTTAATTCCTTTTAAAGTTAATATTCTACCTCTTTTTGTCCTTTCAATATACCCTTCATTTACTAAATAGCTTTCATAAACATCTCTAATATTGTTTACATTTTCTCCTATATAGCTTGCAATTACCTCTAAAGAAATAGGAACAGTTTTAAACTTCTTAAACATCAATTTTAAAATATCAATATCTTCTTTTCTTAGACCATCTTTATCAATTTTAAGCATTGCAAATGCATTATTTAATATTTGTTTTGTTATTTTTTTACTATTTTCATAAATCGTAAAATCAACAATTCTTTTAAGTAAATTATTAGCAATTCGTGGTGTTTTTCGGCTTCTTTTTGCGATTTCAATTGCTTCACTATTATCAATCGAAAAACCCATTTTTATAGTGTTTTCCCTAATAATTTTTGAAATTTCTTCAACAGTATAATAATCAAATTTAAATGTAATTCCAAAGCGATCTCTTAAAGGAGAAGAAATTAAAGCAATTTGAGTTGTAGCTCCAATAAAAGTAAAAGGAGAAATATCAAAATTAACTAGTTTTACTTGTTCACTATTTTTAAATGTAATGTTTAATTTGAAATCTTCTAAAACTGAATAAAGAATCTCTTCAAGAGATTTATCAAGTCGATGAATTTCATCAACAAATAAAACATCCCCTGGGTCTAAAATTGATAAAATCCCAACTAAATCCCCTATAGTTTTTAATGTAGGAGCTGAAACAACCTTTATTTTTGAATTAAATTCATGAGCAATAATAAAAGCTAGTGAAGTCTTTCCAACTCCAGGAGGCCCATAAAAAAGAGTATGATCTAAAGTTTCGTTCCTTTCTTTGGCACTATAAATATATATCTTTAATTTGTTTACAATTTCATCTTGACCAACAAAATCTGATAATAAATTTGGTCGAAATAAATTATTTGTTTCGCTCATTTGTAATCAGCCTTAAACTTTGTTTTAAAGCTTCTCCATCTGTTAAATTATCAGGAAGAAAAGCAATAGCTTTACCAATTTCTTCATCGTTATAGCCAAGATTTTTTAAAATTCTTATGACATTTACATAACGAAGTAAGTCAAAATCAAATTCTTTTAATTTGTTTTTTAACTCTAAAATAATTGATTGTCCTCTATTTTGAATTCCTTTTAAATTGTTTAAAGTAGTTGCATCTCCTTCTTTTATTAAAGAAACTAGCACATTTACATTATTATGCTTTAAAATAGATAAAGCAGATTTTGGTCCTATTCCATTGACAAGCAACAATTTTTTAAACATTGTTAATTGTTCAAAATCTTGAAAACCAAAAATAATTATTTCGACATTTTCTTTAATATAATCGTAAAGAAAAAGTTTGCAAGTATCATTTAATTTATACTTATCTACATCTAAAACAAAAACTTCATATCCAAGCCCATTAATTGTTATACAAATGGAACTTAAAAACTTATTTGTTACAATTCCTTCTATGTAAGAATACATTTTTGCTTTTAAGGATTAAGCAAAATATTCAAATTCAAAATCATCTAAAATGACAGTATCGCCATTTTTTGCTCCCATTTTTTCAAGAGCTTCTTCTACACCAATATCATTAAGATATTTAATAAGTCTTAAAACACCTTCTTCCTCACTTAAATTGATAAGATGGTAAGTTCTAAGAACTCTTTCACCAACTATTCGATATGTATTTTCGTTTTCTTTCTTAATGGAGAAAATTTCTTCACTCTTTCTAAGATCATAAACTTCCTCTTCATCTTTTTCATCATAAACTGGGAAAGTTTTAGCTGTTTTTAATAAGTCACTAGCTTTGTATAAAACCAATTTAAGATTAAAATCTGTTAAAGAACTAATTGGAATAACTTCTTTATTTTGCTTTTCCATCTCTTTTTTAAAATAGAGATATTTTTCGTTTGCTTCATCACTATCAACCTTGCTTGCAACAATAATTTCAGGTCTCTCAGTTAGATGCATTCCATAATTTGCTAATTCGTCTCTAATAGTATTGTAATCAACTAAAGGATCTCTATCTGAAGACATATCAACTAAATGAATTAAAACTTTAGTTCTTTCAATATGCCTTAAAAATGTAAGTCCAAGCCCTTTTCCTTGATATGCACCTTTTATTAACCCAGGCATATCAGCAAGAACAAAGCTTGTATTATCATCTAAATAAGCTACTCCTAAGTTTGGAACAATTGTTGTAAAATCATAATCACCAATTTCTGCTTTACAATTTGAAACACAAGAAATAAATGTTGATTTTCCAACACTTGGTAAACCAATAATTCCAACATCAGCAAGTAACTTTAATTCGACAATGACCGTTTTTCTTTGACCTGGAAGTCCGTTTTCAGCAATTTTTGGAGCTTTATTACGTGCATTTTTAAAGCAAGCATTGCCTCTTCCACCTCTTCCGCCTTTACATAACAAAAATACTTTACCATCCTCATTCAAATCACAAATGAATTTATGAGTGTCTTTTTCAAAAACAACACTTCCAATTGGCAAATCAATATATAAATCATCCCCTTTTCTTCCATAAAGATTCTTTATATCACCATTTTCTCCATCTGGAGCACAAAATCTTTTTGCATGACGATAATTTACAAGGGTCGTAGTATTTTTATTAGCTCGAAGATAAATTGATCCGCCTCTTCCTCCATTTCCACCATCAGGACCACCTAATGGGCGATTTTTTTCACGAAGAAAAGAAAGACGGCCATCACCACCTTTTCCACTTCTACAATCTAATATTACTCTGTCTATAAACATACTTTTTACTTTTTAGAAATAAAACCACCTACATTAAAGCAGGTGGTTCATTTTTTTAATATACACTAACTTGTTTTTTAGTTTTTCCAACTCTTTCGAATTTAACAACACCATCTTTTGTAGCAAAGATTGTATCATCTTTACCAAGCTTTGTGTTAACTCCAGGAAGAATTTTTGTTCCACGTTGTCTATAAATTATTGATCCTGCTTTACAAAATTGACCATCGCCAACTTTAATGCCAAGTCTACGTCCAGCACTATCACGTCCGTTTTTTGTACTACCGACACCTTTATGGGAAGCAAATAATTGTATATCAAGTTTAAATGTTAATTTCATATACTAACCAATCCTTTCTTCTCGAATCTGAATATTTTTACTTCTAGCTTCTTGAATAGAAAGTAGTTGATATCTAATTGTTTCTAACACGACTTTATCATGTTCGCTTATTGTTTCATTATCTTTTAAGATACATTTTACATAACCTTTTTCGATTGAAACATCAAACGATTCAATATTTTTAATACCATTTAAGCCACCAACTACTACACTGCTTATTGCAGAACACACTATATCTTTGCCATATTCAGCAAAATTTGCATGTCCTTCAACAATTAAGCCGATATATTCAGTTTTATTTAAAATAAACGTTACTTTAACCATTATTTTTCATTAATTGATAAAATAGTTAAACTAGTATAAGGTTGTCTATGACCAATTGTTTTACGGTAATTTGATTTAGCTTTATATTTATAAACTCTAAGTTTTTTACCTTTGGCTTGCTTTTCAACCTTAGCAACGACAGAAGCGCCTTCGATAGTTGGGTTTCCGGTTTTGATTGTCTTATCGCCGATTAAAAGAACATCTTTGAAGACATATTCGCTACCTTCGACAGCATCTAATTTCTCAACAAAAATCTTTTGTCCGACTTCTACTTTGAGTTGCTTTCCACCACTTAAAATTATAGCGTACATATTTAGCCCTCCTTAATTAAAAAATACTCGCTCTTAAGGTATTCTAAATAGAATTTAAGACCTTTTTAATGCGGTTGTAATAATAATAGAGTTACAACGCTAAAATATTATCAAAGATAATATAATATGTCAATATTTTAAAAAATTTTATGTTCTTTGAAACTGAAGTAACCATTTTGAGAAACAATAAGATGATCAATTAATAATACCTTATCTTCTCTTAAGCTGCTTTCAATAAAGAAAGTTGTAAATATATCATCATTGCTTGGCTCAATATATTCACTTTCGTGATTATGAATTAACAAAACTTCATTTGCTTTCTTTTCTAATATTCTTTTTTTAATAGAATTTAATGAAAATCGAATAAAATCATTTGAATATGATGAAAATTTTAAAATATCTACTCGATACTTATTTTTGTAAAGAAGAACAAACATCTTTTCATTTGAGTTTGAGTAGATTATAAACTCTTTTGCAAAAACTTTAGCATCGTAATGAATAATATCAATTTTTTTATTAATATTTGAATTTATTCTCTTAACCAACTCAATTAAAGATAAAATCCTATAAACTTTAGCATCTTTCATTCCTTTAATGCTAATTAAATCGTTATAAGTCAAATTAATCAAATTATCTACACTTGTGCATTTCTTCAATACTTCATTTGCTAAATCAATACAGGAATACCCCTTAATTCCACTATTAATAATTAATGCAAGTAATGAAGAATTAGTTAAATTCTCAATACCTTTAGTTTTTGCTTGTTCCCTTGGCTTATCATCATTAATTAAATCTTTTATTTTGCTCATTATTTCCGTTCAAAAGAATATCCACCTGGAAGTTTCACTTTTCCAGTGTCTTTAATGAATAGTTTATAAACAATTACAGCAATAATTGCTACAGCCATAATTGCTAAAACTCCAGCTAAAGTAATAGCTTCACCTGGACGAATAGATTCTAATTCATTTTCACTTAACGGAATTTTCCTCATATTTTTTACCTCCTTACTATACAAGACGTCGTTTGGAGGTAAAAATTATTATAGTAAATTCAATTTATTTTTAATTTCGTTTAAATTTTCTAAATATTTATTATATTTTTCAGTTTCTAAATCAATTTTTGCTTTTGGAGCTTTGCTAATAAAATTTTGGTTATGCAATAATCCTTCACTTCTTTTAATTTCAGCTTCAAGTCTTTCAATTTCCTTAAGTAATTTATTCTTAATTTCTTCCTTATTTTTATTGTCATTAATATAAAGTGTAAATCCATCAAAAACTTTAAAAGTTGTGTTCATTTCTTTGTCAATATATTTAATATCGCTAGCAAAAGAAAATCTTAAAAGATATGGTATTAATTCTTTATTCAAACCATCACCTAATATGTCAAGTTCAAAACTAGCATTTGGAGCTAATTTATTATCTACTTTATAAGCTCTAACAAATTCAATTGCATAATTTAATTTTAAAACTTGATTAACTTCTTTATTAAATGAGAATCTTCTATTAACAGTAGGGTAATTTTCAAGCATTATTGATTCTTTTATAGATGGAAGGTGAAGATAAATTTCTTCACAAATAAAAGGAGAAAATGGATAAAGCATCATAATAATAGCTTTTAAAACATAAATTAACGTAAAGTAAGTATGATTATGATTACCATCACTCTTTAAATCTACCTTACTATATTCAAGGTATAATGAACAAAAATCATCATAAACAAAATTAAACAAAATATTAGATGCAATACCATAATTGTAATTATCCATATATTTTGTCACTTCTTTTATTGTTTTATTTAATTTTGCAAGAATGTAACGATCAATTAAATTTAGTTCTTTTGTTTTAATATTTTCATCATATATATAATTAGGATCAATATTCATTAAAATATATCTAGCACTATTCCAAATCTTATTTAAATAGTTACTACTTGCATTAACTTTTTCTTCGTCATATTTCATATCTTGTCCAGGAGTTGAAGATGTAGCAAGGAAATATCTTAAAGAATCTGTACCATATTTATTAATAACGTCAATTGGATCAACACCATTTCCTGCTGATTTTGACATTTTTCTTCCTTTTGAGTCTCTGACAAGTCCATGAATTAAGACATTTTTAAATGGAACTTGTTTTGTAAAATTAAGGGATTGAAAATACATTCTTGCAACCCAGAAAAAGATAATATCATATCCAGTTACTAATAAATCAGTTGGAAAATAATGCTTATATAGTTCAGTTTCATCTGGCCAACCCATTGTAGCAAATGGCCAAAGACCACTTGAAAACCATGTGTCAAGAACATCTTCGTCTTGATAATAATCATCACCTTCTGGTTTATGATCACTTACTAGTATTTCATTAGTAGTTTTTGAGTAATAAACTGGTATTCTATGTCCCCACCATAATTGTCTAGATATGCACCAATCTTCACAATTTTCCATCCAACGAGTTAAAACTTTTTCAAATCGCCTTGGATAAAAATTAACTTTTTCTTTAGAATTTTGGTTATTTAATACCATTTCTGCAAGAGGTTTCATCTTTATAAACCATTGCATGGATAAAATTGGTTCAACAACTGTGTCAGTTCTTTCACTATGTCCAACATTATGAACCATTTTTTCAATTTTAATTAAATTACCATCTTTTTTAATATTTTCGACTAATAATTTTCGACATTCATATCTATCAAGACCTGAATAAATTCCACAATTTTCTTTCATTGTCCCATCAATATTCATAATAATTGGATGATCAAAACCATATTTTTTACCAATTATGAAATCATTTGGGTCATGAGCTGGAGTACATTTCATAGCCCCAGTTCCAAATTTGATATCAACATAATCATCAGCAATGATCACTAATTCATCATTATTTGCTGGATTAATTACTTTTTTTCCAATTACATCTTGGTATCTCTTATCGTTAGGATTTACAACAATACAAGTATCTCCAAACATTGTTTCAGGTCTAGTTGTAGCAATTACTAAATATTTTTCTTTATCATCAACAAAGCGGTATTTAAAGTAGAAAAATTCACCTTCTTCTTCTTTATAAATTACTTCAATATTACTTAAAGCAGTCCTCATTTCAGTATCGTAATTAACAATTCTTTCCCCTCTATAAATGAGTCCTTTATCATATAAATCTTTAAATACTTTATATACTGCTTTGTTAAAGCCCTTATCGAGAGTAAATCTTTCTTTTGTATAATCAAGCATTAATCCCATTTTAGCCCATTGAGAATGAATAATTTCACTATATTCTTCTTTCCATTCAAAAGCTTTCTTTAAAAATGCTTCTCTTCCTATATCATATCGAGAAATTCCTTCTGCTTTTAAACGTGCATCAACTTTAGCTTGAGTAGCAATGCCTGCATGATCACAACCTGGAAGAAAAAGACAATCGTAACCTTTTGCCTTTTTATAACGCATAGTTATATCCATAATAGTTGTATCAATAGCATGACCAATATGTAATTTTCCAGTGACATTTGGAGGAGGTAAAACTAATGAAAATTTAGGTTTAGTATAATCTCCACACTTAAAATAACCCTTGTTTTTCCAAGTATCATACTTATTTTCCTCAACTTTTTTAAAGTCATATCTCTTATCTAAAATTTCCATCATTTATCCTCCAAAGCTATATAATGGTCAATTGTTTCCTTTAATATCAATAATGATCTATCATCTTTAGAACTTGTTAATAATATTAAAGAATTTTCTTTTGTAACATCTAATTTATCTTTTAAATTTTTATAAATTTTACTCTTTTCTGATTGATTCAATTTATCACATTTAGTTAAAGCGATGCAGAAAGGATAATTATAAGAAATTAAAAACTTATAGAAATCGTAATCATCATCAGTTGGTAAATGTCGTGAATCAAGTAAGAAAACAACAAGTTTTAAATATTTATTGTTTTCAAAATATTTTTCAAGCATATCTCCATAAAATGTATAGTCAACATCCTTTTTTTGAGAATAACCATACCCTGGAGAATCGACAAAATAAAATGAATCATCGATTAAAAAATAATTTAATAATCTAGTATGACCAGGTTTCTTGCTAGTAAAAGCTAATTTTGAATTATTAGTTAATGCATTAATTAAGCTAGATTTTCCAACATTAGATTTACCAATAAAGATAACCTCGTTTTTCCTATTTTCTAAATCTTTTAAATCGATTATAGATTTAACAAATGTTGCTTTCTTATAAAAATTCATAAATCAAATATAATTTTTAAAGCATCAAGGACGCTTTCCATATAAATAAACTTAATATTGTCTTGAATTTCATGTGGTAATTCAAGAACATTTTTCTTATTTTCAAGTGGAACAAAAATTGTTTTAATACCACTTCTTAAAGCAGCTAAAGTTTTCTCTTTTAAACCGCCAATTGCTAATGCTTTTCCTCTTAAACTAATTTCACCAGTCATAGCAATATCTCCACTAATAGGTTTTTTAATTAAAGCGCTAACAATTGCACAACATGTTGCACATCCAGCACTTGGGCCATCCTTAGGAATAGCTCCTTCTGGGAAATGAATGTGTATGTCGCTATTTTTCAATATTTCTTTATCTATATTTAAAGTTTCATAGTTTGCTTTAATAAAGGAATAGGCTATCGCACAACTTTCTTTCATTACATCACCCAATTTTCCAGTTAAAGTTAACTTTCCATTTCCTTCAAAGTAATTGACTTCAATAGGTAAAATCGATCCTCCAACTGAAGAATAAGCAAGTCCAGTCATAACACCAATTTGCTTATCTTTTTCTTTCATTGTTGGGTCGAAATCTTCAATACCTAAAAATTCCTTAATAGTATCTTTAGTAATTACAAATCCTTCTTTAACTTCGTTACTTAAATATTTAACAACAACTTTTCTAAGGCAGTCAGCAATTCTTCTTTCAAGATTTCTAACACCAGATTCACGAGTATAACGTTCAATTAAATATTCAATAGCTTCATCGTCAAAATTAATATTTTTATCATTTAAGCCAGTATTTACCAACTCTTTTTTAATTAAATAATCTTTCGCAATGTGAACTTTATCAAGAAGTGTGTAACTATCAACTTCGATTAATTCAAGTCTATCCATTAATGGACCAGGAATTGAATTTAAATCATTAGCAGTACAAATAAATAAAACATTGCTTAAATTATATGAAATTTCTAAGTAATGATCGTTAAATGCAACGTTTTGTTCTGGATCAAGAACTTCAAGCAAAGCACTTGAAGGATCTCCACGAAGTCCATTTTGACCAAGTTTATCAATTTCATCAAGTAAAAATACAGGATTGTTTACTTTAACTTTATTTAAAGATCTAATAATAATTCCAGGACGAGAACCAACATAAGTTCTAATATGCCCTCTAATTTGGGCTTCATCATCAATTCCACCAAGTGAACATTTAACAAACTTTCTATTCAAAGCTCTTGCAATTGATCTAGAGAGACTTGTTTTTCCTACTCCTGGAGGTCCATATAAACATAAAATTGGAGCTTTTAAATTATTATTTATTGTTTTTACAGCAAGATATTCTAAAATTCTTGATTTTACTTTCTCTAAACCGTAATGGTCTTCATCTAAGATTCTTTTAACCTCTTTTATATCTTTGGTATCTTCACTATGTTGATACCAAGGAAGATTCATAACATTTTCAATATAATCCTTTACCAAAGCTCCTTCTAAACTGCCAGCAGGCATATTTTTTAATTTTTTAAGTTCAGTATGAATTTTAGTTTTCACTTCTTCAGGATAAGGATTGTCATCAAGTTTTTTATTAACACTTTGTTCAAAACTTGTTTCATCATCACCAAGTTCCTTATTAATTGCACGCATTTTTTCGCGTAAAATATATTCTTTTTGACTTTTTGTTGCTGAATCACGAACAATATCATTAATTTTTTGTTCGATTAAATCACTTTCATCGAGATAATTTAAACAATCAATAATTATTTTTAATCGTTCTTCAACATTTTCGGCTTCAAGTAATTGTTGTTTTCTTGAAACATCCACAGCCAATAAGTTAGAAATTAAATAAGATAACTCAATGGCACTGATACCACCTTGAATTTTATTTAAAAAAGATTTTTCAATTCTAGAATTTAAGTATTTTTCTGGTCTAGAAGTTATAATATCTAAAACATTCTTAATTAAAGGACCACAAATTTTTGGATCTTCAATTGGATCATCAAGAAATTCGACATCAGCAAAAAATGCATCGCTAGAAAAATCAAAATTAATTATTTTAGCTCGCATTGTACAATTTACAAAAGCGCGATATCCATTTTTATTTTTCTTCCTATCAGTAAAATAAACAAACGTTCCAACCTTAGCAATATCATCTTCTGAGGATATTTCGTTTTTTGAATCGTCAAGTTGCGTAACTAAAACGCATTGTTCTGAATAATTTTTAATAGATTCATCAAAACTTTTTTTCGAGTGTTCGCGCTCAATTGATAGAAAGAAATTTGTAAATGGAAATGCAACAACACCTTTTGTAATAATTACTGGTATTTTAAAAACTTTGTTATCTTTTTCCATTAAAATTTCCTTTTAAATTATTATTTTGCTTCTTCAGCAGGTTTTTCTTCAGTCTTTTTTGCTCTTGGTTTTCTAGTCTTCTTAACTGGAGCATCTTCTTTAACTTCTGTTTCAGCAGGTTTTTCAGTTGGTTCTTCTTTAGTTTCTTTTTCTTCAGTTAAAGGACCGTTATTTGCTTTAAGGAAGTTAATAATTTTTTGATTTGATAATGAAGAAACGATTTCTCTTTCTTGTTCTGAATATTTTTTCTTAAATTCAGCAACATCCATATTATAAAGTTTAGCTGTATCTTCATAGAATTTATCTAATTCAGCTTTTGAAATGTAAAGATTTTCAACTTCAGCAAGTTTTCCTAAAACAACTTGACTTGTAATTTCATGTTTAGCATTTTCTTTAGCAGTTTCTAATAATTTTTCTTCAGTTAATCCTAAAATTTGAAGATATTGTTCAAAAGTTAAACCGTTTTGTTCAACTTGTTGTTTTGTTTTTTCAACAGTATTTTTAGCTTCTGCTTCTAAGACTTTTTCACCAATTACAACTTCACTATTTTCACAGATTTTGTTGATTAATCTTTGTAAATAATCTGATTCAGCATTTCTGACTTTTTCGTTAAATAATTTATTCTTTTGATGCTTCTTTAAATCTTCAACAGTTTTTACATTTGCAATATTTAAAGTTTCGACAAATTCATCATTTAATTCTGGAACAACTTTAGTTTTAACTTCATGAATCATACAAACAAATTTAGCTGGTTTTCCTGCTAAATCTTTAACATATTGTTCTGGGAATGTAATTAAAACATCTTTCTTAGTTTCAGCACTAACACCAACTAATTGTTCTTCAAAACCTGGAACAAAACTATTTGAACCTAAAACTAATGAATAGTTATCAGCACTTCCACCTTCAAATTCTTTACCATCAATGTATCCTTTAAAATCAAGAACAACAGTATCACCAAGTTTTGCAGGTTCATTTGATAAAACTAATTCGGCATTATCAGCTAATAATTTATCAATTGATTCTTTGACTTCTTTTGCACTTACTTTTGGTTCAGTATATTCAAGATGAATATCTTTATATTGTCCTAATTTTACTTCTGGATAAACCGTAATTGTAAATTTTACTTTTAAAGCTTCATCAGTTAAATCAGTAACTTCTACATCTGGTTGAGTAAATGGAACAAGTTTAAATTCTTTAATTGCTTCATCATACATTGAAGGAAGAGCAATATTGATAGCTTCGTTGATTAATTTATTTGGATCAACATAATTTTTAGCCATTGATTCTGGAGCTTGTCCTTTTCTAAAACCTTTAATTTGAACATTTTTAATTAATTTTTTTAAAGCTTTCTCTCTAGCTGCTGTCCAAGCTTCTTTTTCAAGAGTTGCATCAATTTCATAGACACCTTCGCCTTTGTTTAATAATTCTTTTTGCATATTAAATATTTCCTTTCAAAAATTATACTTAAAAATTATATACTAGATTTATAATCTAGTAAAGTATTTGAGAATAAAAAAATATGAATAAAAACAATAATTAAGAAATCTTTTTAATTTTTTCAAGAAGTTTCTCTGCTGCATCTTTTGGAATAATCTGTGTTAACTCTTCAATAGTAGCAAACGATAGATCTTTTAACGTTGGATAACGTCTAATTAAATTCTCCTTTTTAACTTTTCCAATGCCTTTTACATCATCAAAAATAGACTTAAACATATCTTTACTACGTTTTTTAATGTGTGTTGATATTGCAAAACGATGAACTTCATCTTGCATCCTTGTTAAAAAGAAAAATAGCGGCTTATCATTTTTTATGTCAATTTTTTCTCCATTTTCATTTAATAAACCTGAAGTGTGATGATTGTTATCTTTAAATAAAGAACAAATATTTATATGAATTCCTAACTCTTTTAATACTTCTTCACCAATTTCAAGTTGAGATAAACCTCCATCTAAAATAATTAAATCAGGATATCTTGAATTTTCTTCTTTAAGTCTTTTGTATCTTCTTGTTAGTATTTCTTTCATACTGCTTAAATCATCATTTTTATTAAAAGATTCAATATTGTATTTTCTATACAATTTTTTATATGGTTCGCCATTAATAAAAGCAACACTTGCTCCTATTGCATTTGTTCCGTTTAAATGAGAATTATCAAACAATTCGATATAATATGGTGTTTTTATATTTAAAATGGAGCCAAGTTTTTCTAATAATTCAAGTTTATTATCATCTATTCTTGCAGTTAAAAAATGTTCGTCTAAAGCTTCTTTCGAATTATCTAAAATTGTACTTGAAGAATCAAATATTTTTCCTTTTGTAACATAAATTACATTTAAATTTTCATTAAATGTTACTATATAATCTTTTAAATCCTTATTAAAAACATCTATTTCTTTAGGGATTATATTATTTGCATAGTATTGTAAAATAATATTTCCAACAAATTCATTTAAATCTCCAATTATTTCATAAACAAATTTTCTTTTTGACAATAATTTTCCTTGTCTATATATAAAAAATACAATACCAACATAACCTTCTCGAGTCGAAAACCCTATTAAATCCCTGTCAATTTTATCCATAAATTCTACTTGTTGTTTTTCATTAATGTTTTTAATTGCATCAAGTAAATTTTTATATTCTTTTGCTTTTTCAAATTCTAAATTAGAAATAGATTCATTTAATAAATTATTTAAATTCCCTATGATTTCCTTATTATTTCCATTTAAAAATGATTCAATCTTTTTAATTTCTTCGTCATATTCTTCCTTTGAAATATGATTAATACATGCTCCAAAACATTGATGCATATGATAATATAAACATGGTTTAGTAGGTAAAGTTTTACATTTTCTAAGTCTAAATAATTTATCAACAACTCCTAACGTTTCATAACAATATGATGAAGAAGGATAGGGTCCAAAATAAATAAATTTACTATTATTTGTATTTCTAGAAATTGTAATATATGGATTTTCATTTTTCTTAGCAATCGCAATATAAGGATAATGTTTATCATCCATTAATAAAATATTATATCTAGGAGTATGTTTTTTAATCAAATTCATTTCTAAAATTAATGCTTCTTTTTCAGTTGAAGTAATAATTGTTTCAAAATGATCGACATTTTTAACCATCATAAAAGTTTTTCCGTTTTGTGGACGTAAAAAATATTGGGACACTCTATTCTTTAAATTTTTGGCTTTTCCAACATAAATTATATTGTTATCTTTATCAAACATTTGATAACAACCAGGTTTATTTGGCAATAAACTTATTTCTCTTTTTAATAATTCGTTCATTTTAATGTTACTATTGTAGCTCCACTTCCACCATCGATTCCGCCCAATTTAAAAGATTTTACATATCTAGAAGTTTTTAAATAATTGTGAATTGCTTCTCTTAATTTTCCAGTACCATATCCATGAATTACTTTTACTTCCTTATATTTTCTAATTGAACAATCATCTAAATATTTACTTAATGCATCAATTGCTTCATCGATGTGATACCCTATTAAATTAATGGAGAAACTAACAGGTTTAATGTTAAAAATTTCATCATCTATATTTCTTGTAGACTTTAATGTTTTCTTTTCTCCTTGCACTAAAGAAACTTTATCTTTGCTAATTTTAGATTTAAAACCATTTTCTAAAGATACAACTAATGTGTCTTTATTAATTGACATTATTTTTCCTCTACAATTCAAAGACTTAATGAAGACATTGTCCCCAACCTTAAATTCTTCATTATTTTCAACTTTAATTACATTTTCTAGCTTATTTGTTGCATCCTTAATATTCTTATTTTTAATAAAATCATCATAAATTGAATTAATTTCATCATATTTACTATCTAAATATTGATCTAATTCATCAAGTTTTTTGTCCTTTAATTTTTGCTCTTTTAATTGTAAATCTTTTCTTAATTTTTCAATTTCTTTCTCTTTTTCACTTAAAATATTTTCCCTATCTTTAAGTTCTTTTTCATATTCTTTTAACTTAATTTCTTTACTTTCTACTTTTCTAATTTTAACTTCTTCTTTTGTTAAATAGTTTTGATTATAAATAGATATAGCATCACTTACGATATCTGCACTTATTCCATATTTTTTAGCAATCAAAAAACCATATGATTTCCCACCTATTCCAATCAACATCTTATAAGTTGAGGTAATTTTTCTTTCATTAAACATAAATGAAGCATTAATAACTTCCTCATGTTCATACGCAAATTTTTTTACTAAATCATAGTGGCTTGTTAATATTGAAAAACATTTCTTCTTTAATAAAAATTTTGCAATAGCAACTGCTAAAGATTCACCCTCTTTTGGATCTGTTCCATTTCCTATTTCATCTATCAAAACTAAATCATTGCAATTACAATGATTAAAAATATAAGAGAGAGATGAAATATGCGCACTAAAAGTTGATAAATTAGATTCTAACGATTGACTATCACCAATATCAAGATAAATATGGTTAAATAAAGTTACTTCACTATCTTTCGATACAGTTAAAGGTAAGCCTAATTTAATCATATAACAAAGTATAGCAATTGTTTTTAAGGCTACTGTTTTTCCACCAGCATTAGGTCCGCTAATAATCATCATAATATTACTTTCATTAAGTGAAAAATCATTAGAAATAACTACATTTTTATCAATTAAAGGGTGTTTTGCTTCTAATAGATTAATAATTTTTTTCTTTGATGGAAAAATTATATTAGCATCATTTTCTTTTTTAAACTTAATTTTAGCTTCAATAAAATCTAATTCTCCAATAGAGTCATTTGTTGCTTTATAACTATTAAAATTATCTTCAAATTCTAACGTAAATACTCTTAATATCTTATTAATTTCATTTCTTTCTTCTATTTCAAGACAATGGAATTCATTTTGTAATTCAACTATTTCAAAAGGTTCAATAAATGTTGTTAATTTTGAATCACTAACATCTTTTACAATACCTTTAATACTATTTTTATAACTTGAATTAACGGCTAAACAATATCCTCCATCTCTTAAATGAACTTTGTCACTTTCTAAAAATTGTGAATAAGTTGTTAAATATGAAGACATTTTTTTCTTAATTTCGCCTTGAATTCTAGATTTATTTCTTCTTATATTTTTTAAGTTTGGACTTGCTTCATCCAATATTTCACCATCTTTCCCAATTATTTTATTAATATCATTTAATAAAATTAAAGATGGTTTAATTTTTTCAATATTTTCTTTTAAATAAATAAATTGATAATTATGTTTGAATATGAATCTTTCTAAATCAATTGTTGAAAGAATATCTTCTCTAATTACCATTAAATCTTCTTCAACTAATACTGCTCCTTGATTTATTTTTTTAATTAATTCATCTAAATCAATGTTTGTTGAAATCGGTAATACGCCAAACATTTCTTCATATTTATCTAATTCGTTAAACTTATTTAATTCATTTGTAATATATGAAAAATCATTTGAAGGTTTTAATAAATTTAAAATTTCTAACCCCTTTTTAGTTTTAAGGTTATTTTTAATTTTTTCAATAATTAAGTCTATTTCTAAAATTTTCCACGCTTTATCCATATTATTTTATTTTAATCTCTTTAAGTAAATTTAAATTATGTTTATCCACAAATCTTTTTAAGAAATTTGAAGGTATATTTAATATTGCTTCTGGAGAATGAACATCCATTCCTATAACAACTTTAGCTTTGTATTTTGAAATTTCGCTAAATGTATAATGATTTGGATAACATTGAGTACCATTAATAATCGAATTATAGTTATTACCTAATATTCCTCCACAATTCACCTCTAATGGAACATCATATTTAACACTAGCCTCACCTAAAACTTTTCCTATATATTCAAGAATTTTAGGATCTTTTATATTTGAAGCGCTAAAATCAGGATGACAAACATATAAAAATAATCCAGTTTTCATTGCTTCAACAATTGAAGAGCAATATTTTTTAACCCCATCAAAATCATCAATATGTTTCATCCAATATCTAACTTCACCATTTTCATAATAACAATGTTGACCAAGAATTAAGTACTCAATACCATTATTTAATAATTCTCTATAATAAGATAAGTATTTTTTATCATACTCAATTTCTAACCCAATGTGAATTTCAATTTGATCTTTATATTTTTCTTTTAAAGAAGAAATTGATTTAATATATCCATCTAGTTCTTCATAATCCATTCTCATTCCATAATGATGAATATCTTTAAAAGGAGCATGATCACTAAAACCAAGAACCTTTATTCCTTTTTCAATGGCTTTTAAAACATACTCCTCATCGGTTCCAGAAGCATGATTACATCTATAAGTATGTGTATGTAAGTTATAATTGACAATATGATTCATATTTAGTTATTTTAACATTTTTAAACAAGTTTAAATAGAAATAAAACCAAATTTAAGTTAAAATAATATTAATGTTAACCATTAAAATAACTTTAGAGACATTAAAGTTAATAGAAGAAAAATATAAAGATTACATTACTGATAGAAATATTGGATATATTTTATTTGTTGCAAAATTTGATGGAAATATAATTACAGTCTACGATAATAACAAAAAGAACTACTACAAAATGACTATCCAAGGTCAAGATCCAATGAGTATTGCTAAATTATATTCAATGGATGAAAAAATTTGTCCTAAGAAAGCTAAAATTGAAAAAGAATCTCCTTATTTTATTGATGTAGATAATCAAATTGGAAGTGATGAAGTTGGCACTGGAGATTTCTTAGGACCAATTGTTGTTTGTAGTGCTTTTGTAAATCATGAAACAATGAAATTAATTAAAGAACAAGGGATTACTGATAGTAAAAAATTAAGCGATGAAAAAATACTTGAAATTGTTCCAGCTTTAATTAATAAAGTTTATTATATAAGCAAAGTTTTAACTAATGATCGATATAATAATGCCACCAATAAAGGTTATAATATGAATCAAATTAAGGCGGTTTTGCATAACTATTGTTTAGTTAATCTTCATAAAAAAATGCCTTATGTTCAAAATGTTTATGTTGATAAATTTTGTGATGAAAAATTGTATTACCAATATTTATCTCAATCAAAAGAGGTGGAAAAACATATAGTTTTTAAAGAAAAAGGCGAAACATATTTTCCTAGCGTAGCTTTAGCTAGTTGCATTGCTAGATACTTATTTTTAAAAGAAATTGCAACATTAAACGAAAAATATAAAGTTAAAATTCCTCTTGGAGCTAGCGCTGAGGTTGATAAATTTGCTATAGAATTTATTAAAAAATATGGTGAAAATGAGTTTTTAAAAATATGTAAATCTAATTTTAAAAACTATCAAAAAATTAAAGAACAAGAACAAGAAAAATTATTTTAATTCATTTAATATATCTTTAAAATAAGAAGGTAATGGTGCTTCTAACGTCATTATTTCATTTGTTGAAGGATGTTTAAAAGTTAATTTATAAGCATGTAATAATTGCCCATTATTATAAATATTAGTTGATCCATTATATAAACTATCCCCTACAATTGGGTGCCCAATACTAGACATATGAACTCTTATTTGATGAGTTCTTCCGGTTTCAAGAGAACAATCAATTAATGTATATTTTTCATATCTTTTTAATACTTTAAAATGAGTAATAGCATCTTTGCCATTGACTGTATCAATAGCCATTTTTAAACGATTATTTTTATCTCTTCCAATTGGACCAATTACTTTTCCTGCATCTTTCGTAATAACTCCATCAACTAAAGCAACATAATTTCGATACATTGAGTGATCTTTTAATTGCTCAGCAATATTAATATGGGCTTTATCATTTTTACAAATTAAAAGTAAACCAGAAGTATCTTTATCAATTCGATGGACAATTCCAACTCTTAATGCTCCATTTACAGTTGATAATTTCTTTTTATTATAAATTAAAGCATTAACAAGTGTATCGTTTTCATGTCCTCCACCTGGATGGACAACTAATCCTTTAGGTTTATTAATCACTAATATATCTTCATCTTCATAAATTACATCTAATTTAAACTCATAAGGAGTTAATGAAGAATCTTGATCTTTAAAAAAACAAGTAATTTCATCATTTAATTTAACATTATAGCTAGGAGAAACACTTTTTCCATTAACTAATATTTGATTATTTTTAATCATATTAGAAAAATAAGCTCTACTATACTCTTTATTTAATAAAGTTAAAGCTCTATCTAACCTTAAACTTACAATATTTTTATCAACTATATATTTAATTTCACTATTCATCTTTATTTTTTATATTTGGATCTATAGAATCATTTTTTAATTTTTGCTCAACCTTTTTATGTTTTTCGATCTCTTCTTTAACCAATTCAACTATAAAGTAAATTAATAAAGCAAAAATCGAACATACAAGAATGGCATCAGCTACATTAAAAATCCCAAAATTTGGCCACCATCTTTGAATACTTAAAAAATCAACAACGCTACCTTGTTCTCTATTAAAGAAGAAAGTTCTATCAATCAAATTGCCAATATCACCTGCAAGAACAAAACTGAAAATAATCCAAAAGCCATATTTAATTTCTTTTCTTTTTATAACTAAATATATAAAATAACCAATTATTCCAACTGCAACAAGCCAAGAAATAATAACTAACAAAATTCTTGTGAATAGATTATCTCCGCCCATTCCCCAGGCTGCTCCTTTATTATAAACGAGATTAAAAACTAATAAATCACCTAAAAATGGCACTTCACCTTTTCCAGTTAAATATCTAATTGCTAAAATCTTTGTAATTTGATCAAATAGAACAAAAACAATGACAATAAGAACTAAAGATATGACAAAAAGGATATTTTTCTTTGTAAAAAACTTTTCTTTTATTCCATTGCTTTCTTGCATCTTGGACATAAATGGACTTCTCCTTCTGTAATAATTTCGTCTTCATCTTTATAATTCCAACATCTATCGCATCTAACTCCAGTGTGTTTACTAACTAATGAATTAGAAACTTCACCTTTAAATCCTTCTACGTTATCTTTTAAAACAACTTTTGAGACAATAAACAATCTTTCAACTTCAACATGAGGATAGGTATCAATTATAGCTTTAATTTTTTCATCTTTAATTTCAAGATCAACACTTGCTAATAAACTAGATTTAATTTCACCAAGTGCTCTTTTTTCTTCAAGAGCTTTTAAAACATCATTTCTTAATGTTTTAATTAAAGAATATTCATCAAGCAAATCTTTACTATAAATATTAGATTTAGTTGGATATCTATAATATTGAACATTATCTTTACTTCTTAATGGGTAATTTGCATTAACTTCATCCATAGTAAATGGAAGAATTGGATTCAATAATCTCATTAATGTAAATAAAACTTCATTTAAAACTGTTTGAACTTGTCTTCTTCTTAAACTTGTTTTATTCTCACAATATAAAATGTCTTTTGTAATTTCAAAATAGAATGAAGACAAATCATCGCTCACAAATTTTAAAATTTCACTTATAGCATTTATGAAGTTAAAACTATCCATATTATCGATTACTTTATTTTTAACTTCTTCAAGTCTTGCCAATACATAAAGATCAATTTTTTCAAATGTATCAACTTTATCTTCTTCTTTAAATGAATCATTTACACTACCATTATTTAAATTTCCAAGTAAGAAACGTAAAGTATTCCTAATTTTACGGTATTGTTCACTTATTGTTTTAACGATAGATTCAGAAATTCTAGCATCTTGTTGATAATCGACAAGAGATGCCCACAATCTACAAACATCGCTTCCATAAATATTAATAATCTTTAATGGGTCAATTCCATTGCCTTTTGATTTAGACATCTTTTCCCAATGTTCATCCATAACAAACCCATGGCTTACAACATTCTTATAAGGTGCTTTTCCATTTACTGCAAGGGAAAGAATTAAACTTGAATTAAACCAACCTCTATATTGGTCACTTCCCTCAAGGTATAAATCAGCAGGATATTTTAACCCTCTTTCGTTAAGTACCCCATTCCAAGAAGAACCACTATCAAACCAAACATCCATAATGTCTTTTTCTTTTCTGAAAATTCCATTTGGAGAATGACTATTTGTATAACCCTCTGGAAGCAATTCTTTCTCACTTAATTTGTACCAAATGTTACTTCCATTTTCTCTAATTAATTTTTCAATATGATCAAAAACATCTTTATCAATAATTGGTGTATTATCTTCACAATAAATAATTGGAATTGGTACACCCCAGGCTCTTTGACGAGAAATACACCA